>NZ_CVTO01000150.1:0-89216 GCF_900004715.1 Pseudomonas sp. 24 E 13 | reverse complement strand
TTTCAAAAGTGAGCCGCTGTAAAAGCGGAACCATTAGCAGCCGTGACCGCAGAAACGGATATGTACTCGGGCTGATCCAACATCCTGGTCGGCCCAGAGGCCGCCATCGGGAGCAAGCCCCCTCCCACATTTGGACCAGGATCGACACAAAATCCTGGTCAGCCCTGAGGCCGTCATCGGGGGCAAGCCCCCTCCCACATTTGGACCAGGATCGACACAAAATCCTGGTCGGCCCTGAGGCCGTCATCGGGAGCAAGCCCCCTCCCACATTTGGACCAGGCTCGACACAAAATCCTGGTCGGCCCAGAAGCCGCCATCGGGAGCAAGCCCCCTCCCACATTTGGATTGTGAAGCATCCGTCAGCCGGCGCCGTTCAACCTGATGTGTCCCCACCGCCTGCAGGTCCCGAAACGGATGAAAGTGCCGCAGCGATTTTTACACGAGCGCTGCCAGCCCCTGCTGAGTGCATGAAAAAACACACACAGCGCTTGTTCCAAAGCGCTCGTGTCTGGTATTGCATGACACACGCTTGCCTACCATGAGGAGCTCTGCATGATTTACCGCACATTGGGCCAGTCCGGATTAAAGGTCAGCGCCCTGACGCTGGGCACCATGATGTTTGGCGAACAGACCAACACTGAAGACTCGCTGCGCATCATCGATAAGGCCTGGGACCAAGGCATCAACTTTATCGACACCGCCGACGTCTACACCGGCGGACGCTCCGAGGAAATCGTCGGCGAGGCCATCGCGCGCAACCGACAGGACTGGGTGGTGGCGTCCAAGGTCGGGATGGGCCCGGCGGATGGCATGCCCAACCGCAACGGGCTGAGCCGCAAGCGTATGTTCAACGCGCTGGAGGCCAGCCTGGGCCGCCTGGACACCGACTACCTGGACATCTACTACCTGCACCGCGAGGACCCCGACACTCCGCTGGAGGTCACGGTATCAGCGATCGGCGACCTTATTCGCCAGGGCAAGGTTCGCCACTGGGGGTTGTCCAACTACCGCGGCTGGCGTATTGCCGAGGTTATACGCGTGGCCGAACGCCTGGGCGTTGACCGGCCGATCATCAGTCAGCCGTTGTACAACATCGTCAATCGCCAGGCCGAAGTCGAGCAGATCACCGCCGCTGCCGCTTATGGCCTGGGGGTGGTGCCGTACAGCCCGCTGGCGCGGGGCGTGCTCAGCGGCAAGTACGCGCCGGACCTGACACCCGAGCCTGGCAGCCGCGCTGCACGCCAGGACAAACGCATCCTGGAAACCGAATGGCGCGTCGAATCGCTGCGCATCGCCCAGCAGATCCAGCAATACACCCAGGGGCGTGGCGTGGGCATGGTCGAGTTTGCGATTGCCTGGGTGCTCAATAGCGCAGCGGTGAGCTCGACGATTGTCGGCCCGCGCACCGAGGCGCAGTGGGATGCCTATACCGGCGCACTTGAGGTGAAGATCAGCGCGGAAGATGAAGCATTCATCGATTCGCTGGTAACCCCTGGGCACTCGTCCACGCCGGGGTTCAATGATGTGAGTCACTTTGTCTCGGGTCGTACGGTGCGCTCATAGACAACCCTTGAGCCCAAGCGTGTAAAACGACCATTTTCAACCTTTTTCCGCCTTTTGCCCCAAATCAGCGCACCTGAGCCACCAAAAGCACCATAATCTGCCTCTCGATTCTTCCTGTTTATCTCAAATCGGCTTTCGCGAGGACTGCGTGTCTAAAGGTGTTGTGTTATCGGTATCGGCCTCGGTGTTGTTTGCCGTGATGTATTACTTTACGTCGCTGCTCACCCCCCTGAGTGGCCTGGAAATTTTCGGCTGGCGCATGTTGCTGACCGTGCCCTGCATGACCGTCTTCATGGTGGTCAGCGGCGAATGGCGACGGGCGTGGGAGTTGCTGCGCATGTTGGCAACCAGGCCGCGCTTGATCGGCGGCGTGCTGGGGTCCTCCGCGCTGCTCGGCGTGCAGTTATGGCTGTTCATGTGGGCGCCGCTCAATGGGCGCAGCCTGGACGTGTCGGTGGGGTATTTCCTGTTGCCGCTGACCATGGTACTGACCGGACGGCTGGTCTACGGCGAGCAGTTGTCGCGCTTGCAGCAGATCGCCGTGGTGTTTGCCACGCTGGGCGTGCTCAACGAGTTGTATCAGGCTGGCGGGTTTTCCTGGGCAACGCTGGTGGTGATCATCGGTTACCCGGTGTACTTCGTGGTGCGCAAGTACCTGGGCACCGACCATCTGGGCGGCCTGTGGCTGGACATGGCGCTGATGTTGCCGGTGGCCTGGTGGTTTGTACAAAGCGGCGAGCAGGGTTTCGCGGTACTGGATGCGCAGCCGAAGTTGTACGCGTTGATTCCCATGCTGGGCTTGATCAGTGCTTCGGCGCTGGTGAGCTACATCATCGCCAGCCGATTGCTGGCCTTCAGCCTGTTCGGCCTGCTCAGTTATGTGGAGCCGGTGTTGTTGCTCGCCGTAGCGCTACTGCTGGGTGAAGGCATCAAGGGCGGGCAATGGCTGACCTATATCCCGATCTGGCTGGCGGTGATGGTGCTGATGTATGAAGGTTTCAAGCACCTGGTGCGTCAGCGCAGAGCCTGAATCCCAGGCAAAATAAAGCCCGGCCGAAGCCGGGCTTTATTTTTTGCCTAGTCGGCGGTCAACACACCGCGACGCACCTGATCGCGCTCGATCGACTCGAACAACGCCTTGAAGTTGCCTTCGCCGAACCCATCGTCGCCTTTGCGCTGGATGAACTCGAAGAACACCGGGCCCATCAGAGTTTCCGAGAAAATCTGCAGCAACAGGCGCTTGTCGCCTTCGATCGACGAGCCGTCCAGCAAAATGCCGCGGGCCTGCAGCTGGTCCACCGGTTCGCCGTGGTTGGGCAGGCGGCCTTCGAGCATTTCGTAGTAAGTGTCCGGCGGCGCGGTCATGAAGCGCATGCCGATCTTCTTCAACGCGTCCCAGGTCGAGACCAGGTCATCGGTGAGAAACGCCACGTGCTGGATGCCCTCGCCGTTGAACTGCATCAGGAACTCTTCGATCTGGCCTGCGCCCTTGGACGATTCTTCGTTCAACGGGATGCGGATCATGCCATCCGGCGCGCTCATGGCCTTGGACGTCAGGCCGGTGTACTCACCCTTGATGTCGAAGTAGCGCGCTTCACGGAAGTTGAACAGTTTTTCGTAGAAATTGGCCCAGTAGACCATGCGGCCACGATAGACGTTGTGGGTCAGGTGATCGATGACCTTGAGGCCGGCGCCTTGCGGGTTGCGGTCTACGCCTTCGAGGTAGACGAAGTCGATGTCATAGATCGAGCTGCCCTCGCCAAACCGGTCGATCAGGTACAGCGGCGCACCGCCGATGCCTTTGATCGCCGGCAGGTTCAGCTCCATCGGACCGGTTTCGATATGAATCGGCTGGGCCCCCAGTTCGAGGGCGCGCTGGTAGGCCTGCTGCGAGTTCTTCACCCGAAACGCCATGCCGCACACCGACGGGCCGTGTTCGGCGGCGAAGTAGGAGGCCAGACTGTTGGGCTCGTTATTGAGGATCAGGTTGATCTCGCCCTGGCGAAACAGCTGCACGTCCTTGGAACGGTGGGTCGCCACCTTGGTGAAGCCCATGATCTCGAAGATCGGCTCCAGGATGCCCGGGGTCGGCGATGCGAACTCAATGAATTCAAAGCCCATCAGGCCCATCGGGTTTTCGTATTGGTCGGTCATGTCGGGTGCCTCATCATGCTTGGATTAACAACTGGTTATTTACCGGCAAGGATGAGGTCGGCGGGGGGCGCACAGGAAAGGCCTCGCACACTGCGGGCGAGGAAGTCACCAAAAATCAGGGGAGAACCGAGTTGCTTCATGGTGTCATCAGTCTCTGACGGCGAGGCTTGCGTGAGCGTAAGTCCATATTCTTGTATGCGTAAATCGATTCTACACAGCGTAACACTTTTTGTCCGCGCTCTATTTGCCCGTACGCTTATCAAATCCCCATTGCCTTGCCGCGCGCAAGGGCTTTGTCACCCGGGCAGACGCTGTTACGTTTTGCTGAGCGACTTGTGTGAATGCCATCTATCATCGGCATTGTCCCCTTCTTTTTTTTGCACGGCCGCTCCTCTATGCCCTTTACATCCCAAGGCCCACGAAGCCGAGTTGCCCGTCATTGCCTGAGCATCGTCTGCGGCCTGCTCCCCGTTTTATTGGGGGTCGTGATTCTTTATTGGCAAGCCGAGCGCACGCTTGAACAAAACACTGCGCAAACGGCCAGGGAAGCGGTGCGTCAGTTCGACTTGATGCTCGACAACACCGCCCTCGCCGCCCAGGACCTGTTGCCGCTGGCCGGCTTGCCGTGTGACAACGCGGCAACGCTGGCACTGCGTGAACAGGTCACCCGCCGGCCGTTCGTGCGCGCTACCACCTTGTCCTGGCAGAAAAAGATTTATTGCAGTTCATTGTTCGGCAGCCGGCATAACTCGCCGGTCAACCCGGACGACTATGTTGGCGGGCGTTTGTGGTTGATGAACGGCAACCCCGTCACGCCGGATACCGCACTGCTGGTGTACCGGTTGGTCGACGGTGATCGAGGCGCGTTTGCCTCGATTGACGGTTACCACCTCACCAATGCCCTGCGCCTGATCAGCCGCTACGCCTCCCTGGTGTTAAAGGTGGGCCCCAACTGGCTGGACGCCGACGGCAAGGTCCATACCGACGCGCCGCCGAAGTTTGCCATAGCCCCTCACTTCCTGGCCTCCAACCGCTATCAATACAGCGTCGACGTGGGCATGCCCGAGGGTGAGGTCTGGCGTTACATGCAGGCGCGCTATCCGGCTGTGTTCAGCCTGGTGGTGTTTTTTGGTGTGCTGGCCGGCCTCCTTGCCCATTGGCTGCAAAAGCGCTCTTCGGCGCCTACCCACGAGTTGCAACGTGCCCTGGGCGCCGATGAGTTCATTCCGTATTTTCAACCGGTGGTGCGCGGCGACACACGCCAATGGGCCGGTTGCGAGGTGCTGATGCGCTGGCAACACCCAAAGGAAGGCCTGGTGCGACCGGACCTGTTCATTCCCCTGGCCGAGCACTCCGGGCTGATCGTGCCCATGACACGCGCCCTGCTGCGCCAGACGGCCGCGCAACTGGCGCCGCACGCAGAGCGCTTCAGCCCGGGGTTTCATATCGGCGTGAACATCACCGCGCGTCATTGCCAGGACCTGGAGCTGGTGGACGACTGCCGAGCATTTCTTGCGGCGTTCCCGCCCGGCCAGATAACCCTGGTACTGGAACTGACCGAGCGTGAGTTGATCGAGCCCACCGACATCGCACGGCGCTTGTTCGACGCGCTGCACCAGTTGGGCGTGATGATCGCCATAGATGACTTCGGCACCGGGCATTCCAGCCTGGGCTACTTGCGTCACTTCAATGTGGACTACTTGAAGATCGATCAAAGCTTTGTCGCCATGATCGGTGCGGATGCCCTCTCACGGCATATTCTGGACAGCATCATCGAACTGTCCGTCAAACTCGACCTGGGCATCGTGGCTGAGGGTGTGGAAACAGCGCAACAGTGTGATTACCTCGTCGCAAAAGGCGTGGACTTCCTGCAAGGCTACCTGTTCGGGCGTCCATTACCCGGCGATGAATTCATTAAGTCGGTGACCCGTCAGTGAACAGTCACCGACTGCCTTCACGGCCAGCACGTTATTTAGACAAAAGACATGATTTACTCGAAGTGGATTAACTACTACAATTTTTCTTGCCGGCGATACACTCACAGTCAGGTGTTTTCGTTTGAGTTAGCTTAACCCTCTTGGCTTAAGGCTTTCTTCGCAGTAGATATCAGCTAACTACACTATTGGAGTACAGATTTTGTCCAGACTCGCCGAATTTCGCGCAGCAGAAAAAGCCCTTCAAGAGCAGCTTGCCCAGCTGGAATCCCTGAAGAACGACGCCGGGCTGAAGAAAGAAATCGAATTTGAAGAAAAACTTAAAAAACTGATGGGCAGCTACGACAAGAGCCTGCGCGATGTGATCTCCATCCTTGATCCAAACCCGGCCAAGCGCGGCGCCACGCCTGCGGCCGCACCGAAACAGCGCCGCGCCCGCGTGGTCAAGGTCTATCAGAACCCGCACACCGGTGAGCTGATCGAGACCAAAGGCGGCAACCATCGCGGCCTGAAAGCCTGGAAAGAAGAGCACGGCGCTGCCACTGTAGATTCCTGGCTTCGCGGTTGATTAACATGCACTAATAGAAAGCCCCGCTCACGCGGGTAATGCTGTTCAGTTAAGCGTACATCGCCCTCTGTAGGAGCGAGCTTGCTCGCGAAAAACGTCAACGATAACGCGTGTTTCCTGATTGAACGCGGCGCCTGTGGTTTTTCGCGAGCAAGCTCGCTCCTACAAAAAGCCTTAACTGAACGGCATTACCGCTCACGCGGGGCTTTTTCGTTTTCAGGTTCGCAAGCGAACTTAAATTAAAGTTCACTTTCTTTCGCATACACCCATTCAAAGTTTCAGGCTGTCACGTACTGAATTGACTTCATCCTGACTGGCCTCATACGCTTGCGCCTGGCCCGCATATGAAAACACGTAGGCCTTTTCCTTATCCACCGCGCCCACTAGTGTCTGCGATAGCACATGCCGACCGTTCTCGGTAATCACACAGGTAGTTTCCAGCGCATCAAGGCGGCTCAATGTAGCGGCGTGCATTTTGGTGCACACGCTTTGATAACCACCCTGGGCAAAATCTTTTTGAATGGACTTGCGCATCTCCAGCAACACGCCTTGAAGATTGACTTGGTGCCCGGCCTCAATTGGCGTACCGGTCAACTCCATCACCATCAAGGTCTGGCCATTTTCGTCATTCTTGATCGCACGTTGACGCGTCACGGCCTGGCTCTTTCCGGCGGCGTCGGGTTCAACTTCCTCCACCTGCCAACCGCTGGGCCAATGGATCTCGGGGTCGGTCGCCCATACGAGCGGGCTCGCCAGCAGTAGACACACGGTACTCAACAGCGCTTTACGAAACTCGATCATTGCAAAAAGCATCCAGGGTTCCAGCGCCAAAGTTTGCGGCCCCGGACCCACAGCTCGCAAGGGTTGCGTCAGCTTTTTCATTTGGCGTGACCGGCAGGCCTTGCGTATCATGGCCCATCTGCACGGATGCTTGCCGCAAGCCAAGGGACCGCATTGCCCCATTTTTTTCTGGAGGGCCCATGAGCCTGCACGAACTGAACACCTTCCCCGGCGTTACTGCCCAACCTGATACCGCCACCGCGAACTTCGTGTTCAACCACACCATGCTGCGGGTCAAGGACATCACCAAGTCGCTGGATTTCTACACCCGCGTACTGGGTTTTTCCCTGGTTGAAAAACGCGATTTCCCGGAAGCCGAATTCAGCCTGTATTTCCTCGCCCTGGTGGACAAGGCCCAGATCCCGGCTGACGCGACTGAGCGCACCCAGTGGATGAAGTCGATCCCTGGCATTCTGGAACTGACCCACAACCACGGCACCGAAAACGATGCCGATTTCGCCTACCACAACGGCAACACCGACCCTCGTGGCTTTGGCCACATTTGCATCTCGGTGCCGGACATCGTCGCGGCGTGCGAACGCTTCGAAGCCCTGGGCTGCGATTTCCAGAAGCGCCTGAGCGATGGCCGCATGAAAAGCCTGGCCTTTATCAAGGACCCGGATGCGTACTGGGTTGAAATCATTCAGCCAGCACCGATGTAACGCTGTGTGACGCGGAGCGTCACGGTAGGCATTCCCACGCGAAGCGTGGGAACGAGAACGAGAAAACCCCATGATCACTCATGGGGTTTTTTATTTGCGCTTTGGATTTTACGCAGGGGCGGACGTGCGGATCAGGTGGTCGAACGCACTCAGGGAAGCCTTGGCGCCCTCGCCCACGGCAATCACGATCTGCTTGTACGGCACAGTCGTCACGTCACCGGCGGCGAATACACCCGGCAATGAGGTCTCGCCACGCGCATCGACGATGATCTCACCGCGAGGCGTCAGTTCCACAGTGCCTTTGAGCCAGTCAGTGTTGGGCAACAGACCGATTTGCACAAAGATGCCTTCCAGGTCGAGGGTCTTGAACTCGCCGCTGTCGCGATCCTTATAGGCAAGACCGGTGACTTTCTGACCATCGCCTTTGACTTCACTGGTCAATGCGCTGGTGATTACGTCGACGTTCGGCAGGCTGTACAGCTTGCGCTGCAACACAGCGTCGGCGCGCAGCTTGCTGTCGAACTCCAGCAACGTGACATGGCTGACAATACCGGCCAGGTCGATGGCGGCTTCGACGCCTGAGTTACCGCCACCAATCACGGCTACGCGCTTGCCCTTGAACAGCGGGCCATCGCAATGCGGGCAGAAGCACACGCCCTTGGCCTTGTATTGCTGCTCGCCCGGCACGCCCATTTCACGCCAGCGCGCACCAGTGGCCAGGATCACGGTTTTGGACTTGAGCGTCGCACCGCTTTCGAAGCGGATTTCGTGCAACTCACCGGCGTTTTTCGCCGGCACCAGGCTGCTGGCACGCTGCAGGTTCATGATATCGACGTCGTACTGACGTACATGGGCTTCCAGGGCACTGGCCAGTTTCGGGCCTTCGGTTTCCTGTACCGAGATAAAGTTCTCGATGGACATGGTGTCCAGTACCTGACCACCAAAACGCTCGGCGGCCACACCGGTACGAATGCCTTTGCGGGCAGCGTAGATCGCAGCCGATGAACCGGCCGGGCCACCGCCGACAACCAATACATCAAAGGCATCCTTGGCGCTGATTTTCTCGGCGGCCTTTTCGATACCGCTGGTATCGAGCTTGGCGAGGATTTCCTCCAGGCCCATACGGCCCTGGCCGAAGTTCACACCGTTGAGGTAGACACTGGGCACCGCCATGATCTGGCGCTCATCGACTTCAGCCTGGAACAGCGCGCCGTCGATGGCTACGTGGCGGATGTTGGGGTTGAGCACGGCCATCAGGTTCAGCGCCTGGACCACGTCCGGGCAGTTCTGGCACGACAGCGAAAAGTAAGTCTCGAAGCTGAACTCGCCTTTCAAGGCACGGATCTGTTCAATCACTTCGACACTGGCCTTGGATGGGTGGCCACCGACTTGCAGCAGGGCCAGCACCAGGGACGTGAATTCATGGCCCATGGGGATGCCGGCGAAACGCAGGCTGATCTCGGCACCCGGGCGGTTGATGGAGAACGACGGCTTGCGCGCATCATTGCCATCGCTGTGCAGGGTAATCAGCGTGGAGAGGCTGGCTACGTCCTGCAAAAGAGCGAGCATTTCCTGGGATTTCGCGCCGTCATCGAGGGAGGCGACGATCTCGATCGGCTGGGTAACCCGCTCCAGGTATGACTTCAACTGAGCTTTAAGATTGGCGTCCAACATACGGGCGATTTCCTTTAATTCTGGGTAAAAAAAACGCCCGAGCGAATCTCGCCCGGGCGTTTTTGAGGGCGGTTGCAGCTTACTGGGTAGGTGCGGATACCCGCCCTTGAGACTTCACAGACTTAGATCTTGCCGACCAGGTCCAGGGACGGAGCCAGGGTGGCCTCGCCTTCTTTCCACTTGGCTGGGCACACTTCGCCAGGGTGGGCAGCAACGTACTGGGCTGCCTTGATCTTGCGCAGCAGCTCGGACGCGTCACGACCAACACCGCCGTCGTTCAGTTCAACGATCTTGATCTGGCCTTCCGGGTTGATCACGAACGTACCGCGGTCCGCCAGACCGGCTTCTTCGATCAGCACGTCGAAGTTGCGCGAGATGGTCAGGGTCGGGTCGCCGATCATGGTGTACTGGATCTTGCCGATGGCTGGCGAAGTGTTGTGCCAGGCAGCGTGGGCAAAGTGGGTGTCGGTGGACACGCTGTAGATTTCTACGCCCAGTTTCTGGAATTCGGCGTAGTTGTCAGCCAGGTCTTCCAGTTCGGTTGGGCAAACGAAGGTGAAGTCGGCTGGGTAGAAGAACACCACAGACCACTTGCCTTTCAGGTCAGCGTCGGTCACATCGAGGAAGCTGCCGTTTTTGAACGCGGTGGCTTTGAACGGTTTTACTTGGCTGTTGATGATAGGCATCGTTGACTCTCCGTCAGGGTTTGTAGAAGGGCTTAACAAGTTGATGGGGTGAATCCTACCCACTCTCTGTGACGATGGCTCATTGGCAAACCTGATGCTGACGATTGGGTTTCTCTATCAGATGACTGTATTAATAGAAGAAATCTCATAGCAGCGGTTGGGTCGCCAGCGTCATGCCGAGAAAAGGCGTCGCTTCAACATAGCGCATGGCCGATTTCATGTCGTTCCAGCCGACGTAACTCATCAACGACTTCAGATCCCAGCCGCTGCGATGAGCCCAGGTAGCGAAGCCACGTCGCAGAGAATGGCTGGTGTACTGCTCGGCCGGGATGCCCGCGCGCGTAAGCGCCTGGCGCAGCAGTGGAATCACGCTGTTGGGGTGCAGCCCCTCCTCCCCCAGGTTGCCCCAGCGATCGATCCCGCGAAACACCGGGCCGCGCACCAGTGCCGAGGCGCTGAGCCATTCGCTGTAGGCCTGTACCGGGCACAGGCGCAGCAGTGCGGGTGTGTGGTAGGTCTTGCCGAGGTTGTCGCGGTCACTTTTGCTGCGCGGCAAGTACAGGCTGATGCCGGCTCCCGGCACCGCCTGGACATGCTCGACACTCAAGCGACAGAGCTCATCGCTGCGAAAGCCACGCCAGAACCCCAGCAGGATCAGCGCCGTGTCGCGTTTGGCGCGCAGCCACCCAGGCCGGTCCTGCTTGTCACGGGCTTCGCTGGCTTCACGCTCAAGCGACGCCACCACCTGCTCCAGGTGCTTGAGCTGCAACGGCTCGGCCTGCCGCTCCCGCGCAGGGTGCACGGCGCGGATACCCTTGAGTACCTTGCGCACCACCGGCGCCTTGGTCGGATCGGCAAACCCCTGGCTGGTGTGCCACTGCGCCAGTGCTGAGAGCCGCAACTTCAGCGTGTTGACGGCCAGCACGCCCGCGTGCGCAACCAGGTAGCGCGCCACGCTGTCGCTGGTGGCGGGCAGGAAGCCACCCCAACTGACCTCGAAATGCTCAATGGCCGCGCGATAGCTACGGCGCGTGTTGTCACGGGTCGCGGCGTTGAGGTAACGATCAAGATCACTCATGGCAGGGCCTATTCGTACTGCGAACGCCTGGTTCGACGCTAAAAATGCTGATGACACGGGATAATACGCCAATATCCCATCTGTTAAATCATGAATTTAAAGCAGTTTTTAGCTGTGATATAGTATGTAAATACATACCCTGTACCACAGTACGAAATCGACGGAGACCCCATGGCTCGTGGTGGCATAAACAAAGCAGTCGTTCAGACGGCACGCCTGGCGATCCTCGCCCGTGGCGAAAACCCCAGCATCGACGCCGTGCGCATCGAAATGGGCAATACCGGCTCGAAAACCACCATTCACCGCTACCTCAAGGAGTTGGACGAAAGCGAGACCCGCCAGACCATCACCGAAGCCCCCATTGATGAGGAGCTTGGCGAATTGGTGGCACGGCTCGCCCAGCGCCTGAAAGAGAAGGCCCAGGAGCCCATCGACCTCGCCCTGGCGCAGTTTGAGCAGCACAAAAGCGCCCTGCTCACTCAGCTTGAAACGTTGCAAGGAGCCCATGATCAGCTGCAACAGCAGTTCGACATCCAGGCCGCCGCCCTCGCCGAGGAAAGCGCCGCCCTGCAAACCGCCGGCACCAGCCTGCAGACCGAGCAAACGCGCAACGCCGGGCTCAGCCAGGCGTGCAGCGATTACGAACTGAGGCTCAAGGACAAGGACGAGCAGATTCGCTCACTGGAAGACAAGCACCTGCACGCCCGCGATGCCCTTGAGCATTACCGCAATGCGGTCAAGGAGCAGCGTGAACAGGAGCAGCGCCGTCATGAAGGCCAGTTGCAGCAGGTACAAGCCGAGCTGCGCCAGGCCCAGCAGAGTGCGCTGGTGCGTCAGGACGAAATCACCCAATTGCATCGAGACAACGAACGCTTGTTGATCGAACACCGGGTGACCGCGAAGGAGCTGAACGCATTGCAGGAGCAACGGCGCAAAGACCAGGCCTTGCAACTCGAGCTGAACGAGAAGATCAGCCAGGTCGACAGCGAGCGCACACTGCTTCAGGAGCGCCTGCGGGTGGCGCTGCTGGAAAGCCAGTCACGCCAGGCAGCGCTGACTGAGCATCAGCAGGCCAACAAGGCGCTGGAGCTGGACCTTCTCAAGGCCCAGGCCAGTATTGAAGCGTTGCGTCTGGCCGCCGTCGTTGCAACGACGCCAGAGGCAACCGGCGAAACCTGATCAGTCCGCCACAGGCGTGCGCATGGTGACGAACTCTTCCGCCGACGTCGGGTGCACGCCAATGGTCTCGTCGAAATGCTGTTTGGTCGCGCCGGCCTTGAGCGCGATCGCCAGGCCCTGCACGATTTCGCCGGCATCGGGCCCGACCATGTGGCAGCCCAGCACTTTGTCGGTGTCGGCATCGACCACCAGCTTCATCAGGGTCTTTTCCTGACAGTCCGTCAGGGTCAGCTTCATCGGCCGGAAACGGCTCTCGAAGATCTGCACCTTATGGCCGTTCTTCTTCGCCTCCTCTTCCGTAAGGCCCACCGTACCGATATTCGGCAGGCTGAACACCGCCGTCGGAATCATCGCGTAATCCACCGGACGGTACTGCTCGGGCTTGAACAGGCGACGCGCCACCGCCATGCCTTCGGCCAGGGCGACCGGGGTCAATTGGACACGGCCGATCACATCGCCAATGGCCAGGATCGACGGCTCGCTGGTTTGATACAGCTCGTCCACGCTGACGAAGCCACGCTCATCGAGGGTGACGCCGGTATTTTCCAGGCCCAGGTTGTCCAGCATCGGGCGCCGGCCGGTGGCGTAGAACACGCAGTCGGCTTCCAGCACCCGACCGTCTTTCAAGGTGGCCTTGAGACTGCCATCGGTTTGCTTGTCGATGCGCTCGATGTCGGCATTGAACTGCAGGTCCAGGCCGCGCTTGGTCAGCTCTTCCTGCAAGTGCTTGCGCACCGAACCATCGAAGCCGCGCAGGAACAGGTCACCGCGATACAGCAACGACGTCTGCGCGCCCAAACCATGGAAAATGCCCGCGAACTCAACGGCGATATAGCCACCGCCTACCACCAGTACGCGCTTTGGCAGCTCTTTGAGAAAGAACGCTTCGTTGGAGCCAATGGCATGTTCGCGGCCTGGAATGTCGGGGATTTGCGGCCAGCCGCCCGTGGCGATCAGGACATGCTTGGCGGTGAAGCGCTCGCCATTGATTTCCACCTGGTGTGGATCCACCAGGCGCGCATGCCCTTCGTGCAGGGTCACACCGCTGTTGACCAGCAGGTTGCGATAGATACCGTTGAGACGGTTGATCTCCCGGTCTTTGTTGGCGATCAGGGTCGCCCAGTCAAAGTTCGCCTCACCCAACGACCAGCCAAAACCGCTGGCCTGTTCGAAGTCCTCGGCAAAATGTGCGCCGTACACCAATAGCTTCTTCGGCACGCAGCCGACATTCACACAGGTACCGCCCAGGTAGCGGCTTTCCGCCACGGCCACCTTGGCGCCAAAACCTGCGGCAAAGCGCGCCGCGCGAACACCGCCGGAACCGGCGCCAATTACATACAGGTCAAAATCATAGGCCATTTCATTCTCCTCGGCAGGACACCAGCATACTGACTTACATGGGGCTGAAAAACGAAAAAGCCACCCGAAGGTGGCTTTCAGTTGAAACAGATCGGCAAGCGTGAAATCAGTACGCCTTGCCAGTCTTGTAGAAGTGCTCGTAGCAGAAGTTGGTCGCCTCGATGTAGCCTTCAGCGCCGCCGCAGTCGAAACGCTGGCCCTTGAACTTGTAGGCAATCACGCAACCGTCTTTGGCCTGCTTGAGCAGGGCGTCGGTGATCTGGATCTCGCCGCCCTTGCCTGGCTCGGTTTCTTCGATCAGCTTGAAGATGTCCGGGGTCAGGATGTAGCGGCCGATGATCGCCAGGTTCGACGGTGCATCTTCCGGCGCTGGCTTCTCGACCATGTCACGCACGCGGATCAGGCCATCACCAATGTCGTCGCCGGCGATCACGCCGTACTTGTTGGTTTCCGCCGGGTTGACTTCCATTACGGCGACGATGGTGCAGCGGTATTTCTGGTAGAGCTTGACCATCTGGGTCAGCACGCCGTCGCCTTCCAGGTTTACGCACAGGTCATCGGCCAGTACCACGGCAAACGGTTCGTCACCGATCAGCGGGCGACCGGTGAGGATGGCGTGGCCGAGGCCTTTCATCTGGGTCTGACGGGTGTAGGAGAACGAGCACTCGTCGAGCAGCTTGCGAATACCAACCAGGTATTTTTCCTTGTCGGTGCCCTTGATCTGGTTTTCCAACTCATAGCTGATGTCGAAGTGGTCTTCCAGTGCGCGCTTACCGCGGCCGGTCACGATGGAGATTTCATTCAAGCCGGCATCCAGTGCCTCTTCGACGCCGTACTGAATCAGTGGCTTGTTCACCACCGGCAGCATCTCTTTGGGCATGGCTTTGGTCGCTGGCAGGAAGCGAGTGCCGTAACCGGCTGCCGGGAACAAGCATTTCTTGATCATATGAGTCCTTACAAAGGGCTGTGCGTACGGAATTCGGCGCAGTCTAATCAGGCCGCAGTCACCTTACAATGGGTCCTGCTGGCGCCGCGATGTCATCATAGAGAAAAAATGTCGGCGTAAGTTCCGCTGATCTTTCAACCGGCAGGCTGGCCGGCGCTCAAGTGTTGATTTTCCAAAGGGCCTGATCCTTTGTAGCACGCTTTTCCAAGCCTGGCACCGGGCTGGAATTACTTGGGCAACGGCGGGGTATTTGCGGCTATCATTGCACCCTTGAATCAGCTTACGAGATTGCTAATTAGATGTCAGAACCCAAAGGCGTAAACGGCTACCTGATCACCCAGCGTGCGGACGGTTGGCACTTGATCAACTTCCATGGTGACAGCGTCGCGGGCGTTTTCGAGACTGAAAGCATGGCGATTGCGGTGGCTGAGGTATTCGTGGATGAAGCCGGTCACGCGTCGAGCAAGCGGCCGAAGGGCAAGTAAGCCACGCGGTCTTGCAGCAAAAGCCCCGCAGAGCGGGGCTTTTTTTGTGTTTGGCTGTACCTAGATGGCAGTTCGCTATAATCTTCCGCCAACGCCCCACGTCCGTGTCAGCGCTCTCCCCCACACCTTCGAAGACGACTCTCTATGAACAAGATGCTGGCTATGAACAAGATCCTGGCACTCACTGCGGTATTGGCGCTGGCCGGTTGCACCACCACCTCCGACACTTACCTGAAAAATGGTGAACAAGGCCTGACCATCGACTGCTCGGGCGAAGCCAATTCATGGGCCAGTTGCTATGAGAAAGCCGACGCCTCCTGCGCGGGCACCGGTTACCGCATCGTCGGCACCGACGGCACTCCGTCACTCAAGGAAAGCGAGCAGACCCTGGGCAAGGATGTAGGCAATTTCAAAGGCCGCAGCGTCGTGGTGGTGTGCAAGTAAGCCTTGGTGTTACAGGTGAACTTCGGCGAATTTGATCCCCAGGCCGCGCAGGGTTTCGATCAAGTCATCGAGGCGCGGGAATGACTCGACCTCATCCTGATCGTCCACCAGGAAGTAACTGCGGCCGTCACTTTTCTTGAAGAAGACAATCCACTCGCCCAGGTCGGCAGGGTTCTGGATGACGTGGGTCGCCGTGATCTGACCTTCGGCATGGCGGGCTTTGACGTGTTCTCGCTTCATAATGGGATATTCCAGGCGGTGCGATGCTGCCCAGATGGGTTTGAGCGGCATTCTTGTAGGCAGTGACCGACAGTTTAACGGATGCTCTGCCGATCGACACGCCATTGGGCCTTCTCATCAGCACGCTCGGCTTTATAGCCTCAATACCGAATAACGCATAAAAAACCCCACCGGGCAGGCGCGAAGAGGCTCGTCCTGCCGGGTGGGGTTCTCATCGGATTCAGTTCGTGGACATACGCCCTGGCTTAACCGGAAATGCAATCCTCCCCGGCTTTTTTCACGTCGCCCGGCCGAATCGGCACGTTGGACATGCTTTCATAGAGCTTGATGCTGCTGCCGCTGGAGCGGTCCTCGATTTCGAAGATCGCTGATGGATCGGACGAAAATTTCTGCGGCACGATCACTTGAATACCTTCCTTATGCGGTTCGATCTGTGGCGGACGACGTGTCGCCTCCAACTTGCGCACGACGCACGCCGCATACTCCTGCGGCTTTTTCCCGGAAATGACCACCAACGTGGGTGGGGTCTGCTTGATATCTGCAACCGAAGCACACCCAGCGATTGCCAAGGCCAGCACCAACACACTCCACTTCATACTAAAACCTCCGATAAAGACCCTACGACAGCGGGCATAGGAAATTTCTCCCGCCAATGTAGGATTTATCTCTAAAAACTCGGTAAATAACTGTTTTAAATTGTCGAAGTCGTCGACGACGGCCCGATAATAAACGCGCTGGGGCTGATAAACTCCATCTTAACCTACGTATCGTTCTGATTTTTCAGAAAAAGCCCTTCTGGAGACACCCCATGAAATTCATCCACCAGCGTGAGCACCTCAACGAGGGAGACATTGTCGTCATCGAATGCTCACAGACCTGTAATATTCGTCTAATGAGCGATGCGAATTTTCGCAGTTTCAAGAACGGTGGCCGGCATACCTACCACGGTGGCGCCTTCGATAAATTCCCGGCGAAAATCACCGCGCCCAGCACCGGTTTCTGGAACATTACCCTGGATGTGGTCACGCGCCGCGCCATCAGCGTTACCCGCAAACCGGCGCTGTCCCACAAGATTCGTATCGTTCGTCGCACCAGCACCAAGCTGAGCTGACCTGAACACCGTAAGGAAAAAAGCTGTGAACACCACCAAATACGTCATCAAGTACAAGCTCAACGGCGAACGTCGCTTCGAATTTGCCCAACTGACCAGCAACAGCGTCGAGGAGGCCCGGCAGGCCCTGGCGAAAATCCACGATGCCAGCGACGAGATTACTGACATCAACGTGAGCAAGGCGCTGTAAGCCATGGCCGGGCCTACCGCTGACCTGTTCGCCGATGAGGCCTTGCAGCAACCGGCAAGGCGCGAACAGATTGGCGAAGAGTCTTACGTCCTGGGAGGTTACGCCCTGCCCTGGATTGAGCGTTTATTGCCCGAATTGCGGCGTGTCCTGGCCCAGTCGCCGTTTCGGCAAATGGTCACGCCCGGCGGCTTTACCATGTCGGCCGCGCTGAGCAGTTGTGGCGCGCTGGGCTGGACCACCGACACCCGCGGCTACCGCTACAGCGCCCTCGACCCGCGCAGCCAGCAACCCTGGCCGGCAATGCCCGACGCGCTGCACGAATTGGCCATCTCGGCAGCAAAAGCGGCGGGTTTCAGCGATTTCTCGCCGGATGCCTGCCTGATCAACCGCTACGTACCCGGCGCCAAAATGTCGCTGCATCAGGACAAGAACGAGCAGCGCTATGACGCGCCAGTGGTGTCGGTGTCCCTCGGCTTGCCGGCGATTTTCCTGTTCGGCGGCCATCAGCGCAGTGACAAGACGCAAAAAGTCTCGCTGTTCCACGGTGATGTGGTGGTCTGGGGTGGAGTGGATCGCCTGCGTTTTCATGGCGTGATGCCGATCAAGCAAGGCGAGCACCCGATCATGGGACCGCAACGCATCAACCTGACCTTTCGCACCGCCGGCTGATTTGACCGCAAGCTTCGGAGTGTCGAGCGCCAACTGTAGGTTTAATCTGCCGATCACCACTCAAGAGTGCAGGCCATGAACCACTCACTGGACCCACGCTGGGCCGCCATCGTTGCCCGCGATGCCAAAGCCGATGGACTGTTTGTCTACGCTGTGAAAACCACCGGCGTGTACTGCCGCCCCAGCAGCGCCTCACGTTTGCCGCGTCCGGAAAATGTCGAATTCTTCGACACCCCGGCACACGCCGAAGCTGCCGGTTATCGTCCCAGCCGCCGCGCCGCCGGCGACCAGACTCAACTGGCCGCCCACCATGCAAAGCTGGTTGCCGACGCGTGTCGCCAGATAGAACAGGCCGAAACACCGCCCAGCCTGGAGGCCCTCGCCCGCCAGGCCGGCTTGAGTTCGTTCCATTTCCATCGCGTGTTCAAAGCCATCACCGGCCTCACCCCCAAGGGCTACGCCGGCGCCCTGCGCTCACGCAAGGTGCGTGATGGGCTCAAAGCGCAGCAGTCGGTCACCGATACGCTGTACGACGCCGGCTTCAATTCCAACAGCCGCTTTTACGCGGCGGCTGACCAGGTGCTGGGCATGAAGCCGCAGGAGTACAAGGCCGGCGGTGCCAACAACCTGATTCGCTTTGCCGTGGGCCAATGCTCACTGGGGGCGATTCTGGTGGCGCAGAGTCAACGCGGCGTGTGTGCGATTTTGCTGGGTGACGATCCGGATACGCTGGTGCGCGACCTGCAGGACCAATTCCCCAACGCCGAACTGGTCGGCGCGGATCGGGATTTCGAACAATTGATCGCCCAGGTCGTGGGCTTTATCGAAGCGCCCGCCCTGGGCCTGGACTTGCCGCTGGATCTACGCGGCACGGCCTTCCAGGAACGAGTGTGGCAGGCGCTGCGGGATATTCCGGTGGGCAGCACGGCCAGCTACGCGCAGATTGCCCAGCGTATCGGCGCGCCCACGGCATTTCGCGCAGTGGCCCAGGCCTGTGGCGCCAACCACTTGGCGGTGGCAATCCCCTGCCACCGCGTGGTGCGCAGCGACGGCGCGCTGTCCGGCTACCGCTGGGGCGTAGAGCGCAAGCGCACGCTGCTGGCGCGGGAAACCTCGGACTGACCCGGCTGCATAAAGCACTGCCCTCGTCCAGTGAATAAAACAGAGTGGCCGGGTGCCAAGGGGCCTGTTAAAACAGCGAAAAGCCTCACTGACGCTGGAGACGCACCCCATGAGCACCTGGCCAGACACGCGCATTCTCGACCTGCTGGGCATCGACCTGCCCATCATCCAGGCCCCCATGGCGGGCGCGACCACCACCGCCATGGTGATTGCCGCCAGCCAGGCCGGCGCACTGGGCTCCATGCCTGCCGCTGCGCTGAGCATCGAGCAACTGCGTGAGGCGTTGACCGCCATCCGCCAGGCCGGCACCCGCCCGGTCAATGTCAACTTCTTCTGCCACCAGGCGCCCGCAGCGAACGAGGAACACGAGCGGCGCTGGAAAGCGCTGCTGGAGCCCTACTACCGCGAGCTGAGCGCCGATTTTGATGCACCAACCCCGGTCTCCAATCGTGCGCCCTTCAATGAAGCGGCGTGTGAGGTGATCGAAACCTTTCGCCCCGAAGTCGTCAGCTTTCACTTTGGCCTGCCGGAAAAAGCCTTGCTGGACCGGGTAAAAGCCACCGGAGCCAAGGTACTTTCATCGGCGACGACGGTCGAGGAAGCGATCTGGCTGGAACAGCACGGCTGTGATGCGATTATCGCAATGGGCCTTGAAGCCGGAGGCCACCGCGGTATGTTCCTCAGTGACGACCTCAACAGCCAGATCGGCTTGATGGCGCTGCTGCCGCAAGTCGTCGACGCCGTCAGCGTGCCGGTGATCGCGGCCGGTGGTATCGCGGATTCGCGCGGAATGCTCGCCGCGTTTGCCCTGGGCGCCTCGGCGGTGCAGATCGGCACGGCGTACCTGTTCACCCCCGAAGCCAGCGTCAGCGCTTCCCACCACCATGCCTTGCGCCATGCCCAGGCCAGCGAAACGGCCCTCACCAACCTGTTCACCGGGCGCCCGGCGCGGGGCATTGTCAACCGCGTGATGCGCGAGCTGGGCGCGATCAACCCCGCCGCGCCTGCCTTTCCACGGGCCGGTGGCGCATTGCTGCCGCTGAAGGCCAGGGACGAAGCCGGCTTCAGCAACCTGTGGGCGGGCCAGGCCTTGCGTCTGGGTCACGACCGCTCGACGTATGACCTGACCCGCGACCTGGCCGAGCAGGCATTGGCCAGGCTGCGCTAGGCCTGTCGGCACGTGGCGCAATTTCGTACTGTACCGGCAGCCGGTAACCGCTATATATTCTCGTACATAGCGGCAATCGGCCGTACACCCTCAAGGAGTTGCTTCATGATGATCCGCGCCGCGCGCCTGGCCCCCCTGCTTGCCGTCTTCGCCCTGGGTTCGGCGCAGGCCGATGAAGTGCAAGTGGCCGTCGCCGCCAACTTTACCGCGCCGATCCAGGCGATTGCCGCCGACTTCGAGAAAGACACCGGCCACAAACTGGTCGCGTCCTTCGGCGCCACCGGGCAGTTCTATACCCAGATCAAGAATGGCGCGCCGTTCCAGGTGTTCCTCAGTGCCGACGACACCACCCCGCAAAAACTCGAGGCCGAAGGCGATACCGTCAAGGGCTCGCGCTTCACCTACGCGGTCGGCACCCTGGCCCTGTGGTCGGCGAAAGAAGGCTACGTGGATGCCCAGGGTGAAGTGCTCAAGCGCAATGCGTTCAAGCACCTGTCCATCGCCAACCCGAAGGCCGCGCCGTACGGCCTGGCCGCCACTCAGGTGCTGGCCAAGGAAGGCCTGACCGACAAGGTCAAGGACAAAATCGTCGAAGGCCAGAACATCACCCAGGCCTATCAGTTCGTGTCCACCGGCAACGCCGAGTTGGGCTTCGTGGCGCTTTCGCAGATTTACAAGGATGGCAAGTTGTCCAGCGGTTCGGCGTGGATCGTGCCGTCGTCCCTGCATGACCCGATCAAACAAGACGCGGTGATCCTCACCAAAGGCAAGGACAGCGCCGCCGCCAAGGCCCTGGTCGATTATTTGAAAGGCCCGAAGGCCGCTGCGGTAATCAAGTCTTACGGTTATGAACTGTAAATGCCGCTCACGAGTGCTGATTTTTCCGCGATCTGGTTGACGGTCAAACTGGCCTCGCTGACCACGGTGATCCTGCTGCTGATCGGTACGCCAATCGCCCTGTGGCTGTCGCGCACCCGTTCCTGGTGGCGCGGCCCCATCGGCGCAATCGTCGCACTGCCGTTGGTGCTGCCGCCGACGGTCATCGGCTTCTATCTGCTGTTGACCATGGGGCCCAATGGCTACGTCGGCCAGTTCACCCAGTGGCTGGGCCTGGGCACTCTGACTTTCAGCTTCGCCGGGCTGGTGATCGGCTCGGTGATCTACTCCATGCCCTTCGTGGTGCAACCGTTGCAAAACGCGTTCTCGGCCATCGGCACGCGCCCGCTGGAAGTGGCGGCGACCTTGCGTGCGGGCCCGTGGGATACGTTTTTCACGGTGATCCTGCCGTTGGCTCGCCCAGGTTTTATCACCGCGTCGATTCTCGGCTTCGCCCATACCGTCGGCGAGTTCGGCGTGGTGCTGATGATCGGCGGCAATATCCCGGACAAGACCCGGGTGGTCTCGGTGCAGATCTACGACCATGTCGAAGCCATGGAATATGCCCAGGCCCACTGGCTGGCCGGGGCGATGGTGGTGTTCGCGTTCCTTGTATTGCTGGCACTCTACTCCAGCCGTAAAACCAAAATGGGCTGGAGCTGATCGCGATGATTGAGGTACGCCTGCACCTGAAGTACACAGGCTTTGCGCTGGACGTGGAGCTGCAATTGCCGGGCCGTGGCGTCACCGCCCTTTTCGGCCCTTCCGGCTCCGGCAAGACCACCTGCCTGCGCTGTATCGCCGGCCTGGAGCGCGCCGATGACGGCGTTGTGCAGATCAACGACGAGGTCTGGCAAGACAGCCGTAACGGGGTGTTCGTGCCGCCGCACAAACGCGCCCTGGGCTACGTCTTCCAGGAGGCGAGCCTGTTTCCCCATCTGTCGGTGCAGGCCAATCTGGCGTTCGGCCTCAAGCGCATCCCACGTGCGCAGCGGCGCGTGGATATGGCCCAGGCCACTGAGCTGCTGGGTATCGCTCACTTGCTTGCGCGCGACCCGCAGCACCTGTCCGGTGGTGAACGCCAGCGCGTCGGCATCGCCCGCGCCCTGCTCACCAGTCCCCGCTTGCTGCTGATGGATGAACCCCTGGCGGCCCTCGACAGCCAGCGCAAAAACGAAATCCTGCCTTACCTCGAACGCCTGCACGACGAACTGGATATTCCGGTGCTGTACGTCAGCCATGCCCAGGACGAAGTGGCGCGCCTGGCCGACCACCTCGTCCTGCTCGGCGACGGCAAGGCCCTGGCCAGCGGCCCCATCGGCGAAACACTGGCGCGGCTCGACCTGCCCCTGGCGCGGGGCGACGATGCTGGTGTGGTCGTCACTGGCCGCGTGATTGCCTATGACGAGCACTATCAGTTGCTCACCCTGCAACTGCCCGATTGCCTCTTGCAGATACGCGTAGCCCACACGCCGATGGCTTTGGGCACACAGTTGCGGGTGAAGATTCAGGCACGGGACGTAAGCCTCAGCCACCAGGCGCACACGCACAGCAGCATCCTCAACCGCCTGCCGGTGACCGTCATCCAGGACGTTGCAGCGGATAACAGCGCCCATGCACTGGTGCGCCTGGATGCCGCCGGCACGCCGTTGCTGGCACGCATCACGCGGTTCTCGCGGGACCAGTTGAATGTGCAGCCGGGGCAAGTGCTGTGGGCGCACATCAAGGCGGTGGCGGTGCTCGCCTAAACCATTTGGCACGACCGCAGGACGACGCGGTCAATCAGACATACCGGCCTGATCCGTTGCCAAGGAACCCGCACCATGCCCGACTCTTCGCTGCCCGCCGATCTGCCCCGCGACCTGCACTATGTTGACGACAGCCAACCCGGCATTCGCCGCAAAAAGCTGCGCGGCAAGTTCCAGTATTTCCGTCCCGACGGCGAGCGCATCACCGATGCCGATGAGATCAAGCGCCTGAATGCGCTGGCGGTGCCGCCCGCCTACACCGATGTGTGGATCTGCGCCGACCCGCGTGGTCACCTGCAAGCCACCGGCCGCGACGCCCGTGGTCGCAAGCAGTACCGCTACCATGCGCGCTGGCGCGAGGTGCGTGACAGCGACAAGTACGCACGTCTGCAGGCGTTCGGCGCGGCCCTGCCCAAGTTGCGCAAACAATTGGAAGCACAGATCGCCCAGCCCGGATTCACCCGCGACAAGGTGCTGGCCACGGTGGTGATGTTGCTTGATGCCACGCTGATCCGCGTCGGCAATACCCAGTACGCCCGCGACAACAAATCCTATGGCCTGACCACCCTGCGCAACCGTCACGTGGACATCAAGGGCAGCGAGATAAAATTCCAGTTTCGCGGCAAGAGCGGCGTGGAACACCAGATCAGCGTCAAGGACCGACGCCTGGCCAGTGTGGTCAAGCGGTGCATGGAACTGCCCGGGCAGAACCTGTTCCAGTACCTGGACGAAAACGGCGAGCGCCATACCGTCAGCTCCCAGGACGTCAACGCGTACCTGCACAGCCTGACCGGCGAGGATTTCACCGCCAAGGACTACCGCACCTGGGCCGGCACGGCCATGGCGCTGGCGGTGTTGCGCGAATTGGCGTGGCAACCGGAGTCCGACGCCAAGCGCCATGTGGTGGCGATGGTCAAGGACGTCGCACGGCAACTGGGCAATACGCCGGCGGTGTGTCGCAAGTGCTATATCCACCCGGCGGTGCTCGAGCATTTCAGCCTGGGTGAGCTGTCCAAGCTGCCCAAGCCAAGGGTGCGCAAGGGCCTCAAGGCCGAAGAAGTCGCCCTGGCGATGTTCCTTGAGCAACTGGTCGCAGACTTGCCCAAGCCCGCCAAGGCGGGTTAGCCTCCAAAGCCCCTATGACTCTCGGGATGATTGCCGACGTGAACAACTAAGCCTTCCAAAAATGCATCTGCAACGAGCCGCCTGGCGCGCTTGTTGGCCTGTTCGACATTTTCCTGGAGGTGCTGATGACTCACGTCAACCGGCTGCCCGCATTGATTTCCCTGCAACACCTGTGTTTCCAGTTCGCCAATGGCGAAACCGTGCTGGAAGACCTCAATCTGTCCATAGACCGGGCCCCCACCGGAATCGTCGGTCGCAACGGGCGCGGCAAAAGTATCCTGGCGCAATTGATGGCCGGCATCCTGCAGCCCACCTCCGGTACGTTGAAAGCCCCGGCCCATGTGGTGTATGTGCCCCAGAACGTGGTGGTGCGACCCGGTGCGAGCGTCGCGGACCTCACCGGTACCGCCCAGTGCCTGGCCGCCCTTGAACGCATGAATCAGGGCGTGGCCCTGGCCGGCGACTTGGCGCTGATCGATGAGCGCTGGGACCTGGCCGAACGCCTGCGTAGCGCCCTTGATACGGCGGGGTTGCCATCGCTCAGCGCCGCGTCTCAGGTCGATCAACTCAGCGGTGGACAACTGGCCAGGGTGGCGCTGATCGGTGCGTTGCTGGCGGCGCCGACGTTGCTGATCCTCGATGAGCCCAGCAACCACCTCGACAGTGACGGGCGGGCCTGGCTGCTGCGGCAATTGGCGCCCTGGCGCGGTGGCCTGGTGGTGGTCAGCCATGATCGGCAGTTGCTCAACACCATGGGCCGGATCATCGAACTGTCGCCCCTCGGTGTGCAGGCTTACGGCGGCAACTACGCCGCCTATCTTGAGCAACGCGACGCCCAACAGCAGGCGGCTACCGCAGCGTGGGAATACGCGCGCGAGCAGCGCAGCCGCGAACGTCAACGCTTGCAAAAGGCCCATGACAGCCTGCAGCGCCACGCGGCGCGCTCACGCAAACAGGCAGAGACTGCCAACGTCGACCGCTTTACCAGGGCGCGCTGGAAGAGCGCGGCCACGCAAATCGTCAGCGCACGGGGCAGCGCCCATCGCGATCACAAAGACACCCTCGACGCGCAGGTGCGCCAGGCCTACGCACGTGTGGTGGACGAGACGCCGACCCTGCTCGCCCTGCCCGGTTCGGCGCTGGCCAACGGTCGCCAGGTGGTCAGCCTGCACCAGGCGCAGTTGCCCTGGCTGGACCCGCGTGCACCTTCGACCTACCTGAGCCTGGACCTGACCGGACCGGTGCGCGTGGCAGTGCGTGGGCCGAACGGTTGCGGCAAATCCAGCTTGCTCAAGCTGCTTGCCGGGCAATGGCACGCCGTCAGTGGCACCTGCGCGGTCACGGTGCCCTGCGCCTATATCGACCAGCACCTGACGCTGCTGGACGACCAGCGCAGTATCGTCGAACAGCTCAACCTGCTCGAAACACCACTGATGGAAGCTGAACTGCGCACACGCCTGGCCTTGCTGCAGCTGGATGCCCGACGCGTGACCCAACCCGCCGGGCAACTCAGCGGTGGCGAGCGGTTGAAAGCGGCGATGGCGATCGCTTTATGGCGCGGGGCACCGGCGCAACTGTTGCTGTTGGACGAACCGACCAATCACCTGGACCTGGAGACGGTGATGGCCTTTGAACAGGCCTTGCAGGGATTTACTGGCGCGCTGATGGCGGTGTCCCACGACGAGGCGTTCCTGCAGGCGATCCAACCCAGCCATTACTTGAGCTGGTACAGCACCGGGTGGCGCCTGGAGCCTGTGTGATCTGATTGCGCGCCGTGGCAAAGCGTCCTAGGGTAGTGGCCGGATAATCTCACTGGAAACCGGCCGATGCTGCCTTCACCCGTCAAGCCTTACGCCAATGCCGCGCTCGCCCATCGACAACGCTGGCGTGGACGCGTGGGCCTGCTGCTGGTGGCTGGTTTGTCGGTACTTGCCGGCATGACCGATGCCATTGGTTTCATGGCCAGCGGCGATTTTGTCTCGTTCATGAGCGGCAACACCACGCGCCTGGCGGTCGCGATCAGTGCAGGCGACGGGGTGCTGACCGCACGCTTGGTATTGCTGGTTGCCACCTTCATCATCGGCAACGCGCTGGGGGTGATTGTCAGCCGCTTGAGCAAGCGCCACGCGCTGCCCCTGTTGCTCAGCATCGGCGCCCTGCTCTGTGGTGCGGCACTGCTGCCATGGTCCGATACGCTGCCCGCGCTGTTAGCGGCGATTATCGCCATGGGCATGCTTAACGCGGCCGTCGAGCAAGTCAATGGCGTGCCCGTGGGGCTCACCTATGTCACCGGGGCGCTCTCACGTTTCGGTCGCGGGCTGGGCCGCTGGTTGATGGGCGAACGCCGCAATGGCTGGCGCATGCAGCTGGTGCCGTGGGCAGGGATGTTTGTCGGCGCGGTGATCGGGGCGCTGCTGGAACAGCAGATCGGGCTGCGCGCGCTGTGGGTCAGTGGCGCGCTGGCGGGGTCACTGGGCCTGGCGACCCTGGCGATACCACGGCGCTGGCAGTTGGGTTTCATGCCACGCTGAACAGCAGAGTATGGAAAAAAGGTGCCCGCCCGACGTTTCGGCCTCGACATCCGTGTACCGGTAAAGAGCCATCACGTCGGGCGAGCCGGTGAATAATAAGCCAATGCCCGACGGCTGTCCCGCCGGGCGTTTCTGAATATGACTAAGGCAAGGTATTACAGACAAGTGGCGAGCGCAGCCAGACGACGTTTGGCGGGCATCGTGTCCTCTGCGGCGTAATACTTGACGGTAGAACCTGCGCCCGTGCTCAGCACATCCACAAAGTAATCACCGCCCGTGGTGTACACCGTAAAGCCCCCGGCCTCGGTGGCTTCCTTGAAGCCGCCGGCATCGACGCCGAACACGCCTTCGTCCTGCCAGCCGTACTGAATGCATTGGGCGACCACCAGGGTGGCCTTGTCCGACGCCATGGTCTTGTACGGGCTGCCCGCACGCGCCTCCTTCATCTTCGAACCCGCGCAGCCGGCCAGCGTCGCCAGTACCACTGCGCCTATCACCACTTTGTACATGCCTGTGCTTCCTTGGAAAAACCGTGACTCTACCATTGCGCCGCCGCCAACTGACGCGCCCATGAACTTTGTTTCACTGTAAAGGCAAAGCCGGCCGCTTATAGTGGCCACGCTCATTTTTAGAAGTCTCCCTTCTGCCCGCCCTCCCGCGGGCTTTTTTTCGCCTGCGGTTCACAACCACCAGCGCAGCAGATAAAACAGCGCCATGCTCGACAGCACCGTGACCAGCACGCTGCGCGTCCACAGCATCAACCCCACGGCGCAGATCCCGGCCAGCAGGTAGGGGTTGCTCGGGCTCAGGTTGAGCTGGTGGTCTTTGATGAAAATAATCGGCCCGCAAATCGCGGTGAGCATGCCCGGTACGGCAAACCCGAGGAACTCACGCGTCCCCCGATTGAGCCGTACCGGCAGGCGCGGCTCGATAAACAGGTAGCGGTTGAAAAACACCACCAGCGCCATTGCCACAATCATCAGGTAGATCATCGCTGCCCGACTCCCAGGCGTTTGCAGGCGAACCCTGCACTCATCCCCAATATACCCGAGACCACCACCGCCGATTCCCAGTGCAGGTAACTCAGCCACACCGAACACAACAGCGAGACGGCGACGCAGACCAGCGTCGGCACGTCGCGCACTACCGGCGTGATCAGGGCGATAAAGGTCGCGGCAATCGAAAACTCCAGCCCCAACTGATCGAGGCCGGGAATGCTTTTGCCCAGCACAATGCCGGCCAGGGTGAACAGGTTCCAGATGATATAGAACGTGAGGCCCACACCCAGGGCATACCAGCGATTGAAGGTCTGGCGGTCATAGTGGTTGACCAGGGCAAAGAACTCGTCGGTCAACAGAAAACCCAGGCTCATGCGCCAGCGGGTGTTGAGCGAGGACAGCGTCGGGCGCATGTGCATGCCGTAGAGCAAATGCTGGGAAGTCAGCAGCAAGGTGGTCAGCACGATGGAGATCAGGCTGGCGCCGCTTTTGACCATGCCGATCGCCACCAGTTGGGCCGCGCCGGCAAACACGATGGCGGACAGACCCTGGGCTTGCAGCGGCGTGAACTGCGCATCGATGGCCATGGAGCCGGCGAGCAACCCCCAGGGGGCGCAGGCCAGGGATAACGGAATGACAGCAATCGCGCCACGTGTGAACGCGTCATAAGGGAGGGCAGCAGGCATGGACGGGGCTCATCGACAAACAGTCGTCCAGCATGCCGGCGCACGCGGGTGCTTGTCTTGAACGATCTTGCTCAGGCCAGTTTTACCGACACCATCTCCACCGAATCGCGCGCTTCGCGCAGTTCGTAGGCGTCCTGGTTCAACCGGTGGATGGTGTTGAGCAGGCGCTGGCGCAGCACTTCATCGCCGAGTTTTTCGACGGCACGCATCAGGTCAAACGCCGCGGTTTCGTTATTATCCGCGACGGAATCCAGGGTTTTGCGCAGGTTACGAGTGGCTCGGGTCACGCGGGAGCTTCCTTCATCAGCAATGGGCGGGCACTTTAGGACATTGATGTTTCATTTTAATTTCAATCACTTGTGGTCGATCATCGGGCAGTTGATCCACGTCAACCGAAATCAGGATTTGACCTACGTGGCCCTTTATCCGCAATCCTGTTCAAATGCTGGCCGCTGCCGCCTGAGCACGTCCGACACTATTAATCCTGCGCGTGCGCGAACTTTACGTAGGCGAACTGATCCATGCCTTGGATGACAGCCGGCCCTGCTGGCAGAACGACGCGCCGCGTCCGGATGCACTGGGCGACAGACCATAACCGGCCAGCACTTGCTGCTGAGCCATCGGAGCGTTAATTCATGCTTGTCGCAATTGCGATTTTCCTTGTCACCATCGTGCTGGTCATCTGGCAACCCAAGGGCCTGGGCGTGGGCTGGAGCGCCAGCCTGGGCGCGATCCTGGCCCTGGCCTGCGGGGTAATCAGCCTGGCGGATATCCCGGTGGTGTGGCACATCATCTGGAACGCCACCGGCACCTTTGTCGCCTTGATCATCATTAGCCTGTTGCTGGATGAAGCCGGGTTCTTTGCCTGGACCGCGCTGCATGTGGCGCGCTGGGGGCGTGGCCGAGGCCGGCGCCTGTTTGCCTATATGGTGCTGCTCGGCGCACTGGTGTCGGCGCTGTTCGCCAATGACGGCGCGGCGTTGATCCTCACCCCGATTGTGATGTCGATGCTGCTGGCCCTGCGTTTTTCTCCGGCGGCGACACTGGCATTCGTCATGGGCGCAGGCTTTATCGCCGACACGGCGAGCCTGCCGCTGGTGGTGTCGAACCTGGTGAATATCGTCTCGGCGGATTATTTCAAGATCGGCTTCAACGAATATGCCGCCGTGATGGTGCCGGTGAACCTGGTCAGCGTCGCCGCGACCCTGGCGGTGCTGCTGTGGTTTTTCCGCCGCGATATTCCGCAGAGCTACGACCCGGCCGACCTGGAACAACCCGACAGTGCCATCCACGACCGTGCGACGTTTCGTGCCGGCTGGTGGGTGCTGGGTATTCTGCTGGTCGGCTGCTTCGCGCTGGAGCCCCTGGGCATTCCCATCAGCGCGATTTCCGCGGTCTGCGCCGTGCTGTTGCTGGTGATCGCCGCCAAGGGTCACACGATTTCCACGCGCAAGGTCTTGAAAGACGCGCCATGGCAGATCGTGGTCTTTTCCCTGGGCATGTACCTGGTGGTGTACGGCTTGCGTAACGCCGGCCTGACCGACTACCTGGCCACCTGGCTCGACACCTTCGCCGCCCACGGCGTGTGGGGCGCGGCCATGGGCACCGGCGTGCTGACCGCGCTGTTGTCCTCGGCGATGAACAACCTGCCAACGGTGTTGATCGGCGCGCTGTCCATAGAGTCCAGCCATGCCGTGGGCGTGGTCAAGGACGCAATGATCTACGCCAACGTGATCGGCAGCGACCTGGGCCCGAAAATCACCCCTATCGGCAGCCTCGCCACCCTGCTGTGGCTGCATATCCTGGCACGCAAGGGCATCACCATCACCTGGGGCTACTACTTCAAGGTCGGGATTGTGCTGACCGTGCCGGTGCTGTTGATCACCCTCGCCGCCCTCGCCTTGCGCCTGAGTGTCTGAGGAATGCCATTCAGTTGAGCGTATACGGCCGTCTGTAGGAGCGAGCTTGCTCGCGAAAAACGTCAACGATAACGCGTGCTTTCTAAATGAACGCGGTGCCTATGAGTTTTTCGCGAGCAAGAGCTAGGCGCCCGCTCTTGCACATTCAATGCTGCATGGTTTCCTGCCCTCGGACTGACGTATGCTTTCGCACTTTCTCGAAAGGACACGGGCATGCTGACGATCTTTTTCTACGCGCTGGTTTTCGGCTTTGTATTTTGCCTGTCTCCCGGCGCAGTGCTCGCCGAAACCCTGCGCCGTGGTTTGCTCCACGGTTTCACACCGGCCCTGTTGGTACAGGTTGGCTCGCTGGTGGGCGACGCCGTCTGGGCGGTGATCGGGCTGACGGGCATCGCGCTGTTGATCCAGCATGAGGCGGTACGCGTGCCGCTGACGGTGATCTGCGCGCTTTACCTGGCCTGGCTGGGCATCCGCAGCCTGATCGATGCCTGGCAGCTACCTCAAGTCGAAAGCGCACCCGCCAGTTCGGCAAAAAACGCACTGGTGGTGGGCGCGACGATCTCCCTGGCCAACCCCAAGAACATCGTTTACTGGGGCGCCTTGGGCAGCGCGTTGTCGGGCATCGTTGGTGCTACTCCGAGCCATGGGCAAACGCTGATGTTTTTTGCAGGCTTTATGCTTGCGTCGGTGCTGTCCTGCTTTCTTACTGCCGCGCTGGTCAACTTGCTGCGCAAGAATGCTTCGCCGACTTGGCAACGCATCAGCTATGGCGCTTGCGGTATTGTATTGATTTATTTGGCAGTCCTCGCGGCACAGAGTATTTGAAGTTACATAGGCCGCCACTTATCTGAATAAATTCTGAACATCGACTCATTTAATTAACCATGCGTTGACATTCTGTAACTGCCTGAGTAAATTGCCCCTGCCCGCAACAGGGGCCTTTTTTAAACCTCACAAAAGAAGCCAATGGACACAGTATCTAGTCGCTGTCCGAGCACCGCCTCAGCGGGCGTCGGGCGCCAAACCCAGAACATGACGGGACTTGCCCTCCAGGCCCGGTAAGCTGCGCTAGAGCTTGATGCTCCACCGTAACTGCCTCGCCGGTCGCGTGTCCGGTCCCGAGGTGTGTTATGACCTTGCAAACCCTTGTTTTACCTGATGTATGCACCCTGGCCGCGGCCCTGCGCGCCAAGCTGCGTCGTGCGCCTACTGGCTTGCGCCCTGCCCGCGCGGCCTTTGATTCATCCTCCCTCCAAGTGCGTCCGGCCCGCCCGCTGGCGCATTGGCGTGTCTGCCCGCAAAGCGGCCAATTGGTGCAGCAGTGGGATCACGCCGACCCTCAGGACCCGCAGAGACCGATCGTTTCCAGCCTGGCCCAGGCTGCCGTGATGCTCGGTTTTTACTTGAGCGCTCGCGCCGCCTGACCTGACTGGAAACAGCAACTTTCTTATTGATGCACTGGAGTTCCTTATGAACTTTCCCAGTCGTGAATGGCTGCGCGCACGTTAATTAACGCGCCGTCAGTATTCACTATTAAGGGTTGTCCAGACCTTATTTAAACCGATCGCAAAGTTCGCGGCTCGGCGTGCTTTCGCTCGCCTGTTATCAGGCAAGTATCGGGCATGTTGCGTCGAGAGTTGGCGACAGGAGTACACACCATGAGCGCCGTAAAAAACACGCCACTGCAGCACAAAAAAGGCAGCGACGGCAGCACCCCCAAACTGTCGATGCGCGCCGCCCGTGAGGCCCGCAACGGCCTGTCCGCCACCCTGGCCAACGTGCGCGCCACCCAGGATGGCCTGACCGAGCTGGACGCCTCGGCGCGCCTGCATCGCGAAGGCTACAACGAAGTGGCCCATGACAAGCCGCCTCACGCCCTCGTCCAGTTCCTGCAGGCACTGAACAATCCGTTTATCTATGTATTGCTGACCCTGGGCGGCATCAGTTTCATCACCGATTGCTGGCTGCCGATGCAGGACGGCGATGCAGCCGACCCGACCAAGGTCATCATTATCATGACCATGGTGCTGCTCAGCAGCCTGCTGCGTTTCTGGCAGGAACACCGCTCGGCCAAGTCCGCCGAGGCGCTCAAGGCCATGGTGCGCACCACCGCCACGGTGCTGCGCCGCGAACAGGTAGGCGCGCAGCCGACCCTGCGCGAAGTGCCGATGCGCGAGCTGGTCGCCGGTGACATCGTGCACCTGTCGGCCGGCGACATGATCCCCGCCGACATCCGCCTGATCGAATCCCGCGACCTGTTTATCAGCCAGGCAGTGCTCACCGGTGAAGCCTTGCCGGTGGAAAAATACGACACCCTGGGCGATGTCACGCAAAAGTCCGCGTCCCCGTTGTCTGCCGACCCGGACAACCTGCTGGACCTGCCGAACATCTGCTTCATGGGCACCAATGTGGTCAGCGGCCGGGCGACAGCCGTGGTGGTCGCCACCGGGCCGCGCACGTATTTCGGCTCGCTGGCCAAGGCGATTGTCGGCTCAAGGGTGCAAACCGCGTTCGACCGTGGCGTGAACAGCGTCAGTTGGCTGCTGATCCGCTTCATGCTGGTGATGGTGCCGATTGTGTTCCTGCTCAACGGCTTCTCCAAAGGCGATTGGGGCGATGCCTTCCTGTTCGCCCTTGCCGTTGCCGTAGGCCTCACCCCGGAAATGCTGCCGATGATTGTCAGCGCCAACCTGGCCAAGGGCGCCACGGCCATGGCCCGGCGCAAAGTGGTGGTCAAGCGCCTCAATGCGATCCAGAACTTCGGCTCGATGGATGTGCTGTGCACCGACAAGACCGGCACCCTGACCCAGGACAAGATTATCCTCGAGCATCACGTCAACGCCTGTGGCCAGCGCGATGATGCGGTGCTGTCCCTGGCCTGGCTCAACAGCTTTCACCAGAGCGGCATGAAGAACTTGATGGACCAGGCCGTGGTGCAGTTCGCTGCGCAGAATCCCAGGTTCGAAGTGCCGTTTGCCTACAGCAAGGTCGATGAATTGCCGTTCGATTTCGTCCGCCGGCGCCTGTCGATCATGGTCAAGGACGCCGCCGGCGATCATCTGCTGGTGTGCAAGGGCGCCGTGGAAGAGATGCTGAGCATTTCCACCCACACCCTGGAAAACGGCGCCGCCGTACCGCTGGATGAGCGCCGCCGCGAGCAGTTGCTGGCGATCGCCAATGACTACAACGAAGACGGCTTTCGCGTACTGGTCGTCGCCACCCGCACTATCCCTGCAGCGCTGGCGCGCCAGCAGTACACCACCGCCGATGAACGCAACCTGGTGATCCATGGCTTCCTGACGTTCCTTGATCCACCCAAGGAAACCGCCGGCCCGGCGATTGCAGCGCTGCAACAAATCGGTGTGGCGGTCAAAGTGCTGACCGGCGACAACGCGGTCGTGACCAGCAAGATCTGCCGCCAGGTCGGCCTCGAACCCGGCCAACCGTTGCTGGGGCCGCAAATCGAAGCGATGGACGACGCGACGCTGCTGCGCTGCGTGGAACAACGCACGGTGTTTGCCAAGCTCACGCCGCTGCAGAAATCGCGGGTGCTCAAGGCGCTGCAAGCCAACGGCCACACCGTCGGTTTCCTCGGCGACGGGATCAACGATGCGCCCGCCCTGCGCGATGCCGACGTGGGCATTTCGGTGGACAGCGGCACGGATATCGCCAAGGAGTCGGCCGATATCATCCTGCTGGAAAAGAGCCTGATGGTGCTCGAAGAAGGCGTGCTCAAAGGCCGCGAGACCTTCGGCAATATCATGAAGTACCTGAACATGACCGCCAGCTCCAACTTCGGCAACGTGTTCTCGGTGCTGGTGGCGAGTGCGTTCATTCCGTTCATGCCGATGCTGGCGATTCACCTGTTGCTGCAAAACCTGATGTACGACATCTCCCAGCTGGCCCTGCCGTGGGACAAGATGGACAAGGAATACCTGGCCAAGCCGCGTAAATGGGATGCGAAGAACATCGGCCGCTTCATGATCTGGATCGGACCAACCTCATCGATCTTCGACATCACCACCTTTGCCCTGATGTGGTACGTGTTCTCGGCCAACAGCGTGGAAATGCAGACCCTGTTCCAGTCCGGCTGGTTTATCGAGGGCCTGCTCTCGCAAACCCTGGTGGTGCATATGCTGCGCACCCGCAAGATCCCGTTCTTCCAGAGCACGGCCGCCTGGCCGGTATTGATGATGACCTGCATCGTCATTGCCCTGGGCATCTACGTACCGTTCTCGCCCCTGGGCACCCTGGTGGGCCTGCAACCGCTGCCGCTGGCGTACTTCCCATGGCTGGTGGGCACCCTGCTCGCCTACTGCTGCGTCGCCCAACTGATGAAGACGATCTACATCCGCCGCTTCAAGCAGTGGTACTGACCCCCTCCGTTCAAACGGTGAAGGCCGCCCGGCCCTCACCGTGCAACACAAGGATTTACTCATGCGCGTGTTGATCTGTGCAGGTCGGCATTACGCCGACAGCAAAAAGTCCCGCCAGGTGCTGGACGCTTACCACCGCCTGCGCCCGGTGCAGGTGCTGATCCATGGCGGCAACCAGTTCCTGGGCAGCGACATCGAGGAATGGGCCCGCGAAAACGCGATTGACGTGGTGCGCTATCCGCCGAATTGGCAACGCCACGGCAAGCAGGCGGAACGCCAGCGCAACCACTTCATGCTGGCCGACAGCCGCCCCGACGTGATCATCGCCCTGCCGGGTGGTGATGACACCTCGGAGCTGGTCTGCCAGGCCAAAGCCAGCGGCATTTCGGTGCTGAGCGTAGAAAACTGAAATTCAAGCGAGGTGCATCATGCACAACCCTCACAAACCAAAGCAGGCGGACGGGTTTGCCAAATACCGCGCGCGTCACTCGCGTCCCGTACGTCCCAGCCTGCTGCTGTTGCCGCCGGCCAGGCGCCGGGCGCTGCAGCGCAATCTGATATTTATCGGGGTGAGCCTGGGCGTTGTCCTGCTCATGGTGTTTTTTGCCAAGGCTCATGCGGCAGGCGGCGCCTATGTGGTCGACGATGGCGCCATCAATGCCCCGGGCGAATGTAATGTCGACGCCTGGCACACCGCCAACCGCCACGCTGGCGATACCCATAACGAAACGCTGTCGCCGGCCTGTACGTTCAACGAGCTGCAATCGGTGCAGTGGGGAACGGCATTGTCGCGCGCGACTGCCGAGGGCAAGGGCGAGACTCAAATCAGTCCGCAAGTGAAGGTACAGGTGCTGTCGCGGGACGATTGGGGGCTTGAACTGGCGGTTGCCGCCGGGGCGCACTTTGCCCTGGACAGGCAGCACACATTCGATGGTGCTGACTTCAACCTGCCGTTGACGTGGCAAGCCCTGGACGCGTTACGCCTGAATCTGAATGCTGGCTGGACTCATGCCTACCACGATGGCGACCAGCAGCACCGGCTGACCTGGGGCACGGGGTTTGAATATCGCGTGGCCGAGGTTCTTACGCTGCTCGCCGAGCGCTACGGCCAGGAAGGCGGCGATCAGGCCTGGCAGGCCGGGCCGCGATTCCACGTCGGCAAGCGTGTCGACGTGGACCTGGTACTCGGGCGCAGCCTGATCGGTGAGCTTGACCAGTGGCTGACCACGGCGGCAACCCTGAGGTTTTAGGCCTTGGCCTGTTGCTCCAGGTGCAGTTGCAACTGCGGATCGATGTGCAGCTGCCCCGCCAGGTCGTCCAGGTAATTGCGCTCTGCATCCTGCTGGTCATCGACCAACAGGACACTGGCCAGATACACCTCGGCCGCCACCGCCGGGTCTGCGGCAAACTCGGCGAAATCCGCAGCATCCAGCGGCTTGGCGACTTCAGCGTCGAGCCACTGCTGCAATTGCGGGTCGTCAGTATGCTTGCCCAGCTCATTGGAAATCAGCTGCTGCTCTTTTTCATCAATGTGGCCGTCGGCCTTGGCGGCAGCGATCAGTGCGCGCAGCACTGCATGGCTGTGCGCTTCGACTTGCGCGCCCGAGAGCTGGTCGGCCGTCTGGAACGCTGGTTGTGCCTGGCTCGCCTGCTGGCTCTGCCAGGCCTGATACGCTTTGTAGGCCATCATCCCGAGAGACGCCAACGCGGCATAGTTCATCCCACCGGAGCGCCCTTGTGTTGGACGCGTAGCCGCGCCACCGCCCAGCATGCCGCCGAGCCCACCCAATAAATCGCCGAGGCCGCCGCCCGAAGCATTACCGGCGCGGTTGCCCTTGAGCAGTCCTCCAAGCACCCCGCCCAAACCGCCGCTCGAAGAAGCGCCGCCCTGCCCTGCGCCGCGCAACAATTGCTCCAGTAAATCGCCGGTATTCATGGTGTCGCCCTCCCAGGTACGTAGTGGCGTTAATCAACCTTAGTCCGCCCTTGATGGAACACCATGACCGCCGGGCGGGCAAGCTTTATGATGGCGCCACAACAACCTCAAGGGAGAACCCAGGTGAACCGCATCGAGCACATCGGGTTGATGGCCAACTACAATCAATGGATGAATCGCAAGGTCTATGAGGCTGTCGGCACCCTCACAGACGCGGCGTTGACTGCGGACCGCCAGGCATTTTTCGGCTCGATCCTCGGCACCCTCAATCACCTGGCACTGGGCGACACCGTCTGGCTCAAACGCTTTGCCCAGCACCCGGCGGAATTCAGCGCGTTGGCGCCCTTGAACGCCATCGCCACACCCGGCGACCTCAGGCAATTGGCGTTCGCAGACATCCGTGAACTCTCGGCCCATCGGGCCTGGCTGGATCAACTCATCCTGAATTGGGCCCACAGCTTGCGCGACGCCCACCTGGACCTGCGATTGAGTTATCACACCATGGACGGCGTAGCGTCTGAAAAACCGTTTTTCGGCCTGCTGATGCATTTCTTCAACCACCAGACCCATCATCGCGGCCAGGTCACCACATTATTGAGTCAAGCCGGCGTGGACGTGGGTGATACCGACCTGCTCGCGCTGATTGACTGAGCGGAGCCTGCCCCGCAGCGTAGATCACTGATCTGGCAGGTTTTTTCAGACCTGTGTTTGTGCAGGAAAGGATGCATCGAGGTTGCACCGAAGCGTCTGGATCTATATATTCGCAACCCTGCTGCACCGCGCTACCGCCCGAATGGCGAAACTGGTAGACGCATGGGACTTAAAATCCCCCGCTCGTAAGGGCGTCCCGGTTCGATTCCGGGTTCGGGCACCATAGATATCAAGGGCTTGCCGGGGAAACCTGGGCAGGCCCTTATCTTTTGTGCTCCGCGATGATTAGACCCACATAACCCGTCTCGCTAATTAATCCAGGAACCGCTCTGCACCCGCGTCTGATGCAAGCAAGCTGAACTGGTGGAGGCTTAAAAACTTGCCCTCCTTCAGCTCAACGTCACGAAGCGTTCCTTCAAGGTGAAACCCAAGTTTTTTCAAAAGCGCGCAGCTGGGCTCGTTATCGGGCTCTACGTCTGCGTGGATACGATGGAGTCCCATATTGCGCAAGCCGTATCGCACAACTGACGGCAGAGCTTCAGTCAAAAGGCCTTGTCGCCAGTGCTCTGACATCAACCAATAGCCGATTTCAGCCTTGCGGTGCTTGTGGCACCAATCATTCAGGCCGCATGCTCCGATCATTGCGTCATCGGTCTTCAGGGCGATAGCCCACCACATTCCTGTCTTCTGCGCGACTATGTGCTCAAACCACCTCATCTGCTCATCGGTAGCAACCAGGCTTGTATAGGAAACACCGTACTGAGCGACCACACGGGGATCCGACAGTCCCGCGTAAACAGAGGCAACATCCCCAGGGCGGACTTTTCTCAGCTTGATTCTCCTGAGCGAGAATTCTGGAAATTCTCCAGACAATTTATGGCTCACTTTTTTCTGACGCGGCTCCATGCCGGTTTCCCGTAATACCCATATCACTACACCGTCTCGCTAATCAAAAGCACTTTCTCCACAAACTCTCCATCAAGCCTTGCGCAAAAGCACACATTGGGTAAGTACCATTGCATCCGCTGCGGGGCATCCGCCATTTGCAACGATAACGTTTAAAACCCAACTTTCAGCATGCGGGCAAAACCCTACCTCTGCGCTCAGAAGATCCATCCTTATTGAAAAAATAAAATAACCATACAGAACCGCAACCTACGATGCGGTTCTTGCAATTAACCACATGCCCCTAAAGCTTCGAACAGCCATTTACTACCAGGTGAAGAACATCAAGCCTTTTATCAGACTTAGAACAAGTAGGACTAGGTTGGCTCTTTCGCTAATAGTGCTATTGGTGCTTGCCGGTTGCTCCGTGGCGCCGCTGCCTCCGCTGAACCCGGCGCCGCCTGACGCATGGCGTAACTCACGTCCCTACACCGCGCCTGCACACCCGGAGTTCAAGCAATGGTGGCATGCGTTCGGTGATCCCGAGCTGGACGCATTGGTGATTCGCGCCTTACAGAAAAACCTGGATGTTGCCGAGGCAACAGAGCGATTACGGGCAACACGAATACTCAGTCAGCGCGCGCAGTCGCCCTACTTGCCCGCACTGGGAATAAAGACCACCGATGCCGTCAGCCCCGACACCAGCACGTCTTACTTGCTCCTGGGGCTCGACGCACAATGGGAACTCCCGTTGTTTGGGGCAAAACAGAGTGCCGATCGTCTTGCCCATGGCCATGAAGCGCTGATGACGGGCGACTTACGCACGGTACGCGTGTCATTGGTCGCAGAAGTGAGCAGTCGTTGGATCGAACTGCGCGCGGCGCAGCAGCTTGAAGCCACTTTGAGCGCCATTGAGCAAGTGCAACGTAAAAAGCTGGAATTATTGCTTGTTCGCGAGCACCTGAATCTCACCGCCTCGACTGAAATTGCAAAGGCGCGGGCCGAACTGGCGCGTTGCGCAATGGCGCTGAATGCACCACGACAAACCATAAACCGAAGCGCGCAACAGTTAGCGCTACTGGTCGGACAAAGCGAGCCGGATCCGCTGTGGCTGCAGCCCGGCCCCCCACCCAAACTGGGGCCTTGGCAGCTGACCAGCTTACCGGCTGACCTATTGCGAACGCGGCCTGAGATCAGTATTGCCGAAGCTCAGGTACTCATTGCCGCTGGCGAACTGGGTATGAGTCGGGCCGATATCTATCCGCGTATCAGTTTAGGTGCGTCATTGCAGTGGTCGGTCAATATTGCCAGCAACCGCAAACGAACACGCAGTGGCGACAGCATCTTCTCGGCCGGACCTGGGATAAGTATCCCGTTGTTCGACTGGGGTCAGCGATTGGCCAATGCACAGGCCAAGGACCATCAACTGCAGGCCGCGGTCCTGGCCTATCAACAATCCGTATTACAGGGCGTCGCTGAAACCGAAACCGCGCTGGGAGACCTCGAACAGTTGCGTGTGTATGAACAGTCGTCCCTGCACGCGTTAACCGAATCTCAAGCTTACCTTGACGCGCTGGAGCAACGCGCTCGATTGGGTTTACTGAGTGAACTGGACATCGACGATGCCCGGATTGAGAAGCTGAACGCCCAGCAACAGGTGGCTCGCGCCAACGCCGAGCGAGGTTTGGCCTACATCACGTTGTACAAAGCATTAGGCGGTGCGCCATTGCCGGCAGATACCCTGAAGGACATTGACTGATGGTTGCCCTTGCGCGTCAAACGCTCCTCTACGAATGGCGCCGGTTCCTTCCCGCGATTATTGCGGTGGGTTTTGCCGGATTGCTGCAATTGCTCCAGGTGGGTCTGGTAACGGGAATCTTCAGTAGCGCCAGTGTTTATATCACCCGCTCCGCCGCCGATGTCTGGGTGGGATTCCCAGGCACTCAAAGCGTCAACCTGGGCCGAACGATAGACGCCGGCGTGGAGATGCGGCTGCGCATGGATCCCGACATCACCAGGGTTGAACAATTTCAATGGCTGGATGCCGATTGGCGAGGCGCACGCGATACCGGCGGTGTCTCGGTATTTGTCTCTGGTATTGAGACAGGGCCACGTGGATTGATGTTTCAGCAACTACTGTCTACGCCGCTACGCGCGCTTTTGAACGAGCCGGGAGCCGTCATCGTCGACCGCGCCGACCTGGTGACCCTGGGCGTCAATCTGGGGGACGTGGCCACCATTAACGGCCGTCGCGTACACGTCGTGGGCATCACCGGCGGACTGCGGGCGTTGGGGGGTGTGAATGTGCTGACGTCGTTGTCCACCGCCCGGCTACTCGATACCGCCATCGCCAGTGACCGCACCACCTACCTGGTGGCCAAAGTGCGCGATCCGGCCCAGGCGGATGCGGTTGCCGGTCGTCTCGAAGGGGCGACGGCGTTCGGCAGCTACGCGGTCTGGACTGCAGAGCAATTTGCTCATCGCTCACAGATGTATTGGATTTTCGACACCGGGGCCGGGGCTGGGGTGTTGTTCATGGCCGCCATCGTATTTTTGGTCGGTGCGGTGATTACCAGCCAAACCCTGGTGGCCGCAGTGGCCGGTTCCATTCGTGAATACGCGACCTTGAACGCGCTTGGCGTCGGCGTCAACGCGCTGCGTAAAGTGGTGATGGAGCAGGCGTTCTGGGTCGGGGCGATCGGCCTGCTGGGCAGCAGCATCCTGGCTTGCGGATTGTTCGCCATCGCCTGGCATTTCAACGTTCCCGTGGAAATTTCACCCGCTGCGGTGGGGGCTTGCCTGCTGCTAAGCATGATTCTGGCGCTGGTATCCGGACTGGCAGCCATTCGAACCTTACGTCAAGCCGATCCGGCGAGTCTTCTGAGATAGGCCTTATGAAACCGTTAAGATCAGCAATTCCAGCCACACTTCAGGCAAGCAATATTCGCAAATCCTTTATAGCGGGTGGCGTGACTACGGCTGTGCTGCATGATGTCAATCTGGCGATAAGGCCAGGCGAGCTGACGTTGATCTCAGGACCGTCCGGCTGTGGCAAGAGTACGTTACTGGCAATTCTCAGCGGCTTGCAACGGCCGGAACAAGGCCGCGTTAGCGCGCTGGGGCATGACCTTGGGAAACTCGATACCCATGAGCTGGAAAAATTTCGCCTGCAACACACGGGATTTATTTTCCAGGGTTTCAATCTGTTTCCTGCCTTGAATGCGCTGCAACAGGTCGAGCTGCCCCTGAGCTACCTCGGTCTCTCGGCCAAGGACGTCACCAGACGTGCTACCCAAGCCTTGGAAGACGTTGGCCTGGGGCCGCGCATGCACCTGCGTCCTTCCGAGTTGTCCGGCGGTGAAAAGCAGCGCGTCGCCATTGCGCGAGCCGTGGCAAAGGAACCTGAACTGCTGTTCGCCGACGAACCCACCAGCGCATTGGATGCGGCCAACGGCCAGATCATTATCGACATACTGCACAAGATTGCGCGCAATCGAGGCACAACGGTGTTGTGCGTAAGCCATGACCCACGGCTGATAAATCATAGCGACCGTGTCTTGACCATTGAAGACGGTCGAATCCTGGCTGACCACGCCTCTTTCTCCCACGCAATCAACATCGTCAGTAAAAAGGAACATGTGTTATGAATCCGGGTTCGTTTCGGCCATTGCTGGCACTGGTTCTCGCCCTGGGTCTTACCGGCTGCGGTATGGAAGACACCTCTTCAGGCGCAGTGCCTGCCGCCCCTCCCTACCTGGCCATCGCGCGCGGCCGTCTCGATGTTGAAGGCGGGGTCTTGAAGCTTGGCACGCAGCGAGAGGGTGTCGTGAAAAAAATCTGGGTAAGCGAGGGCGATCAGGTACGTAAAGGCCAATTGCTAGCCTCCCTGGACAGCGAACTTGCGCAACTGGCCGTCAGTGCGGCGCAGGCCGAGCAACAACAACTCGAGGTTCGCGCCAAGCAATTGGCCAGACACTTCAAGGCCGCTGATCTAAAGGCCAAACGGTTGACGACCGCTGCAAGCGTCGGCGCCGGCGATCAACAGAGTGCTGACGATGCGCGTGAAGCTGCGCAGCAGTTGCACGATCGAATTGAAGATAATGACGCGGACGCAGCCGTCACCAAGAGAAAACTGGCCAGTGCGCGCTATGAACTGGAACAGCGCAATATTGTTTCACCCGCGGATGCGCAGATTGTTCGTAGTTTTGTTCAACTGGGCGCGTCTCTCTCCGCGTCATCAGGACCCGCATTCATATTATTGCCCACTACAGAGCGCATCATACGGGCCGAGTTGAACGAGTCATTTATCGGCATCGTTGTCCCGGGTATGAAGGCACAAGTCACCGATGATACCGGCAGCGGACTACCGGCCATATCTGCCCATGTACTGCGTGTCAGCCCTGTGTTTGGTAATAGCACGCTTGAGGACGATCCGCAGACACGCGGTAATCTGCGTACCGTCGAATGCATATTGGTGCTCGATCAGGCGGTGCCCGCTTCCGTACGTATAGGACAAAGGATGTTGGTACATTTTGGCGTTGATCGCAGCCAGCGCAAACGCTTCCATAGCCCTTTTCCCGCTGATGCGGAATAACGCACTCGCTTCTGCCTGCGGCATGTCGCTTGTGCGCCAACGCCGCTACGCAGGCTTCCCGATATTGAGCGCCTACATCCAGCTGGAGGTCCATATCACACGGCCCATAATGTCAATATCATTGACCTGAGCCTTTGTTACGAGCACATCACGGTATGCCTTGTTTTCATTGATGATGCATGCCGAACCGTCCGAAAGTCGCTGCAACCGCTTGGCATACAACTGGTCGTTCAACCGAATCACATAGAGGGCATCGGCATCGAGCTGGTTGCGTTCCAGGTCAATCATTACGATATCGCCCGCATTCAATATTCCAGCCATCGAATCACCCATTACTGGAATCGCTAAAAGCTGCTGCGGGCACAGTTTCTGTTTGTGCAATGAGTCGGCGGGGAACGCAAGGTGGGTGAGAACGTTTGCGCTGAGATTCCCTGGACCCTTACGGCCACGCAAAACAGGCTCGTAAAGTGGAATATAGACGTAGGCGTCATTATCCCCACTGCCTGCTCCATTTTGATCGGGCTGACTCTCCTTACAGCCCCCACCCGCCAACCAATCAAGTGATACGTTGGCGACGACAGCCATTTTCCAGGCCCTTTCAATATTAGGTACAACCCGTCCTTTTAGATAACTGTATAGCGAACTGTTAGCAATTCCGCATTTATTTGAAAATGCGTGGGGTGTTTCATCGCCCAGCGCTTTTTTCAAGCGTGCGCTGAACCCGCCAAATTCTTTGACAGCGCCGTCACCAGGAGGAATGCTCAAACGTTGTGAGTTGTGATCCAGGGATACCATACTGCTTGATTGCTGGATAACGTGCGGGGCTCCCTTCCCCGCCAACCAATCAAGCGAGACATTGGCCGTGACGGCCATTTTCCAGGCTTTTTCCAGACTCGGGACAGATTCACCACTCAAATATTTGCGCAACAAGGGTTCGGAAATACCACTTTTCTTCGCGAATGAATAGATTGTTTCACCGCCAATCGCCTGTCTAAGCCGCTGATTAAAACCATCAAATTTCATTCTATCGACCTGTGCCAACTTGCCTCTGCGCACCCTGACTCAACCGTTATTGCCAACAGCCAGATCGATTCAGCGCCAGGTTTTCAGGGGCTATTTATATATAACGCATGCTCCATGAACAATGCCAAGACCGTGTGGAGAAACGATGGAGTTTTGATGGAGATTTAACCACGCTACTGTTTTCGGATACTCCGAACATCATTACCGCCCGCCACGTTAGTTTCAAAATCCACACTACCTACACATAACGTCGAATGAATCCCAACTCTTTTAGTTGAACATTCCATTCGAGCGCCATGGCCTTGAGCCTGGCAATATTTTTAATGAGGTTATTCAGGTATGTCTTTTAGATCCAGGCGACCGTGTCCCTTATGGATCGGGCTTTTTATGTTCGCCTTAACCGGGTGTCACCCCGAGGGGCAAGTCGCCGACGACGTGCCTATCCCACAGGTTTCCGTAATGCCCCTTGAACCCGCTTCCATAAAAGTCAGCGAGGTACTGCCTGGCCGTGTTTCGGCAGTTCGCACTGCCGACATTCGCGCGCAGATCAGCGGCATCGTGAACAAGCGTCTATTTGATCAGGGCGTTGAAGTGACTGCCGGCACGGCCTTGTTTCAGATTAACCCGGCCCCCTTCAAAGCCGAAGTCGATAGCGCTGCAGCGCTGGTGCTCAAAGCGCAGGCTGCATTGAAACGCGCACGTATCCAGGCCGAACGGCTTTCGCCTTTGATGCACGCCGAGGCAGTCAGCCGCCAAGTCTACGACGACGCCATATCACTGCGCGATCAGGCTGAGGCGGATGTCGCCCAGTCCAAGGCAACCCTGGCTCGACGCCGGCTGGACCTGAGGTTCGCGACAGTCGACGCGCCGATTGCCGGACGCATTGACCAGACCCTGGTGAGCGAAGGCGCGCTTGTGTCATCAACTGACAGCGCACCGATGGCGAGAATCCAGCAGATTGACCAAGTGTATGTCGATGTTCGTCAAACCGCATCGACACTGCGCTCGCTGCGTGAATCACTCAGCGCCCAGGACGGTCAACGCGCGCCTGGCTTGCCCGTAGAGATTCTCGACAGTTCCGGCAACCCCACCGGCCTCAACGGCAGCATCCTGTTCTCCGGGATTAATGTAGATGCAGGTACCGGAGACGTGTTGCTCCGCATACTGGTCGACAACCCCCATCGCCAGCTGCTGCCAGGCCTGTTTGTACAAGCGCGGGTGCCACTGGCCGATTATCCGCAGGCGCTGAGCGTACCGCAGCAAGCCGTACTGCGTAGCGGCGGCCAGGCACGCGTGTGGGTGATAGATGCCAAGGAGCAGGCACACGCTGTCGCAATCGAACTGGGGGAACTGGTCGATCGCCGCTACCGCGTGGTGTCCGGGCTCAGCGCTGGACAGCTCGTGGTCATCGAGGGTCTGGAGCGCCTGACCGAAAACGCGCAAGTCAGCGCCGCCTCCTGGCAGGCGAATGCCGCTGCGCTCCCACTCAACGCCACTGCGCGTTAGGCAGAGAACCCCCTCATGTCTCAGTTTTTCATCAATCGCCCGGTGTTCGCCTGGGTGATCGCGTTGTTCATTGTATTGTTCGGCCTTATTGCCATTCCGCAACTACCGATCGCGCGTTACCCCTCGGTAGCGCCTCCGTCAGTCAGCCTGACGGCCAGTTATCCGGGGGCTTCGCCGCAAACGCTTAACGACTCGGTCGTCAGCCTGATTGAGCGTGAACTATCAGGCGTGAAGAATCTGCTGTACTTCGAATCCGCTGTCGACGCATCGGGCACCGCGCAGATCAGCGCCACTTTTGTGCCTGGCACCAACCCCGAAATGGCCCAGATCGATGTACAAAATCGCGTCAAGGCGGTCGAAACACGCCTGCCGCAGGTGGTGCGTCAGAACGGCATGCAGGTCGAGTCGGCGGCGTCGGGTTTTCTGATGATGATCGGCATGACATCGCCCGACTTGCGCTTCGGTGAACTCGCCCTCAACGATTACCTGGCGCGCAACGTGGTGCAGGAGCTACGAAGGATCAAAGGCGTGGGTCGCGTGCAGTTATTCGGCGCTGAACAGGCCATGCGTATTTGGGTGGAGCCCGCCAAGCTGACGGCGTTCGGCTTGACCATGAGTGATGTGGCCCAGGCAGTCGAGCAGCAGAATGCGCAGATCGCCCCGGGTAGATTGGGTGACGAACCCACACTGCGCGGCCAGCGCCTGACGATCCCGTTGACCGTGCAAGGGCAGCTATCAACCCCGGAGCAGTTTGCGGCTATCGTACTGCGCGCCAATGTGGACGGTTCAAAAGTGCTGATTGGCGACGTAGCGCGTGTCGAGCTGGGTGCGCAATCCTACGCATTCTCCAATCGAGAAAACGGCAAGGTCGCGACCAGCGCCGCCATTCAGCTCGCGCCAGGCGCAAACGCCGTGCGCACCGCCCAGGCGGTGCGCGACAGATTGGCCGAGCTGGCACCCAGCATGCCGACAGGCATGTCGTACTCCATCCCCTTCGACACAGCACCCTTCGTCAAGGTCTCTATCGAGAAGGTCGTGTATACCTTGCTCGAAGCCATGGTCCTTGTATTTCTGGTGATGTACCTGTTCCTGCAAAAAGTACGTTACACGTTGATTCCCGCCATCGTTGCACCCATTGCCCTGCTCGGCACCTTCGCCGTGATGTTGCTGGCGGGGTTCTCGATCAACGCATTGACCATGTTTGGCATGGTGCTGGCCATTGGCATCATTGTCGATGATGCCATCGTCGTGGTGGAAAACGTGGAACGCCTGATGGCTACCCAGGGGTTATCGCCAAGAGCGGCGACGTCCCAGGCCATGAAGGAAATCAGCGGTGCGGTGATCGGGATCACCCTGGTGCTCACGGCGGTGTTCATACCCATGGCATTCGGCACCGGGTCCGTCGGCGTCATCTACCAGCAATTCACCCTGTCCATGGTGGTATCGATCCTGTTCTCGGCGCTGCTGGCGTTGACCCTGACGCCCGCGCTTTGCGCAACGCTGCTACGCCCGGTCACGCCTGGTCATTACGACAAGCGCGGCTTTTTCGGTGCGTTCAACCGAGCCTTCGAGCGACTCACTGGCCGCTACAGCGAGCGCGTAGGCCAAATGGTCGGGCGCAGCGGCAGGATGATGCTGATTTTTGCGGCGATATGCGCCGTATTGGCCGTTGCCATGGCGCAGTTGCCCTCCTCGTTTCTGCCTGAGGAGGATCAGGGTTATTTCATGACATCGATCCAGTTGCCAACCGGCGCAACCAGCGAGCGCACATTGGATGTGGTCAAGGCGTTCGAAGCCCATGTGGCGTCACGTCCGGCGCTTGCCGCCAACCTGGTGGTGCAGGGCTTCAGCTTCGCAGGTTCCGGCCCCAACACGGCCATGGCGTTCACCATGCTCAAGGACTGGAATCAACGCAATGGTGCGACAGCGAGCAATGAGGCCGCGCTGGCCCAGAGCGCGATGACCGACAGTGTCGAAGGCACCACGATGAGCCTGATGCCGCCGCCGATAGATGACCTGGGCACGTCGTCCGGCTACACCTTTTTTCTACAGGACCGGGCAAATCGTGGAGAGCAAGCGCTCCTGGCGGCCCAGGCGCAACTGCTGAAACTGGCCGCGCAGGACAAGCTGGTCAGCGGCGTTTACGCCGATGGCCTGCCACCTGGCGAGAGCGTCCGACTGGAGATTGATCGGCAGAAGGCCGAATCAATGGGCCTGTCGTTCGCCGCCGTGAACAGCACGTTGTCTTCGGCCATGGGCTCACTCTACGTCAACGACTTTCCCAACGCAGGACGCCTGCAATCCGTCATTTTGCAAGCCGATGCCGCTGCGCGTATGCAATTGGAAGACGTACTGAGCCTGCGTGTACGCAACTCGACAAATGGCATGGTGCCGTTGCGCGAAGTGGTGACGCCGGTGTGGACCGAGTCCCCCCAGCAAATGATGCGCTTCCAGGGTTTCCCGGCGGTGCGCATTACCGGTGGCGCTGCCGAGGGTGTCTCAAGCGGAGCGGCGATGGCGCAAATGGAGCGCCTGGTCGCGCAGTTGCCCCAGGGCTTCGCTGTGGCGTGGACAGGCCAATCGCTACAGGAAAAACAGTCGGCAGCGCAGGCGCCGTTGTTGATGTTGTTGTCAGCGCTGGTGGTTTTCCTGGTGCTCGCCGCATTGTACGAAAGCTGGTCGATTCCGCTTTCAGTGGTGCTGGTGGTGCCATTGGGCCTGCTCGGGGCAGTCGCCGCAGTGATGCTGCGAGGCTTGCCCAACGATGTATTTTTCAAGGTCGGGATGATCACAATCATCGGTTTGTCGGCGAAAAATGCCATCTTGATCGTAGAGTTCGCGCGGCAGTTGCATGCTGAAGGCCGAACGTTGATCGACGCGGCAGTCACCGCCTCTCGGCTACGCCTGCGCCCGATTCTGATGACGTCCATGGCCTTCACTCTCGGCGTTGTCCCCCTGATGCTCGCCTCGGGCGCCAGCGCGGAAACCCAGCATGCAATCGGCACTGGCGTATTCGGCGGGATGCTCAGTGGCACCTTGCTGGCGGTGTTCTTTGTGCCCGCGTTCTTCGTCTTCGTAATCGGCAGCCAGGAACGCTTCGAGGCATGGCGTGCACGCCGCTCCAAAAGCACCTCAACCATGACCCCGGAAAATTAAACATGCGCCTGTTGGTTTGCTTGTCCCTGGCTGGCTGCCTGTCCGCCTGTGTGCTGACGCCCAAGCTGGACAGTCCGGCACTGCCCGTTCCTTCGTACTTTCCACTGCAGGAAGGGGCCGCGATGAAGTCAGGCGCTTCGTTGACGGCTGCAGCCCTGGGCTGGCGAACGATGTTCGGCGATCTGCGTTTGCAGCGGTTGATTGACCTGGCGCTGCAGAACAACCGTGATCTGCGTCTGGCTACGCTGAATGTCGAAGCCGCCCGGGCCATGTCACAGATTCAAATCGCCGGACGTTTTCCTTCCGTGTCCGCCGATGCAAGCGCCACTCGCGAGCGGGCCGCAGGCGTGAGCGGCCAGGGCAGCGAAAATCGCCAAGTCACTCAGCAGGTGGGTGTGAACGTGGGCATCAATGCGTTCGAGCTGGATCTATTCGGACGTGTACGGGCACTTTCCGATGCCGCGCTGGCACGCTACTTCGCCAGTGAAAATGGCCGTGACGCTGCTCAGATCATCCTGGTGAGTGCCGTTGCCGAGACGTATTTCGCACAGCAACTGGCCCGTGAGCAGTGCCAACTGGCCGAGCGCACACTCGCGGATTGGCGAGTGTCCCTGGAACTGGCTCGCCTGATGAAGACGTCGATGCAGAGCAGTGAGTTGGACGTCGCCCAGGCCGAAAACCAGGTCGCACTGGCCGAAGCCGACTTGCAGGCACGTCAGCGTACGCTTGCCAAGGCCGGCAACGCCCTGCAATTGATTGTCGGCAGCGAGCTGCCCAACGATCTGCCTTCGGCACTGCCGCTGGAACGGCAACCCGTCATCGCACGACTGCCCGCCGAACTGCGGGCTGACGTGCTCTTGACGCGTCCCGATGTGCGCCAGGCCGAACAACACCTTATCGCCAGCAACGCCAATATCGGCGCCGCGCGTGCGGCGTTCTTTCCGCGAATTTCACTGACTGCCTCTTTTGGTTATGCCAGCTCATCAATCGGGGATTTGTTCGACCCCTCGCGGCAGGTCTGGAGATTCGTGCCTCAGGTGACCCAACCGCTGTTCCAGGCCGGGCAGCTGCGCGCCGAACTGGACCTGGCCAAGGTGCGTAAATCCGAAGCCATTGCCCTCTATGAGCGCACCATCCAGACGGCTTTTCGGGAGGTCGCGGACGCCTTGGCCGGTACAGCGACATTCGATAGACAAATCGAAGCGCAACTACGTGCCGTAAAGACCGCGGAACGCCGCCTTGGGCTGTCAACCCTGCGCTATCAGGCGGGGCTGGATGGCAGGCTGGAGCTGCTGGATGCACAGCGTCTGCTCTACGCCGCACGCCAGGCGCTGTTGGAGTTGCGACGTGACGATATCGTCAACACGGTCGCGCTGTACAAGTCTCTGGGAGGGGGTTTGCAGGACCGCAGCGGCGCGGCTATTGCCGCGCCGCAGGGTTGAGCTGATACGAGAAGGGGTTGAGCAGATTCGAGAAACCATGGGCATGAACGCAAGGAGGCGTTGACGCAAAACGTCAACGCCTGCCCTGACTGCACCAGCCCTCAATGACGACTCAGACGACTCAGAACGTCGCCCACACAATGAACTGCATGTAGGTGTTGGTTGAGGCGTCGCCGCTCTGCCGGCCACCGTTGCCCAGCCACTTCTCCGGTTTGTAGAAGCCAATCAGCGGCGACAGCGTGATGTTCTCCGTGACCGCCCAATCGACAAAAAAATCGACCTCCTGCGCAGCGAAGTCCAACTCATGGCGACGGGACAGCTGGTGATAGTTGAACGCCATCGCATTAAGGGTCAACTTCTCGGTCGGCTTGACCGAGAGGAGCACGTCGTGGATCTCCATATTCGAGGTCACGGAGCCCGCATAATTAAGCCCGATTTCTCCCTGCAGGCGCTTGCGATAACCGCCCTGGAACAGGAAGTCCCAGCCTTCGGAATAGCGCGAATAACGATAGCTGACGGTCGGTTGCCATGGCTTGTCGACGAAGGTGTAACCCGCGTCGAAGAACATCGCCCGCTGCGAGCCCGAACGCTTTTCCTGACGGGCCACTTCGAACGCAAAATCGGCGTTCTCGATCCCGGCATTGCCCTGTCCACGGATGCTGTAGACGTTCATGCCCTTGCGCTCAGCCCGATCTCCGAAGGCGTATTTCTCTTCCACATCCAGGCCGTGCACGTAGGTCGAACCGATAGAACCTTACTTTTGCGCTTTTCAAAAGTGAGCCGCCGTCAGGGCGGAACCCTAAGTGGCCGTTACCGCAGCAACGGATATGTACTCGACTGATCCAGCATCCTGGTCGGCCCAGAGGCCGCCATCGGGGGCAAGCCCCCTCCCACATTTGAGCCAGGATCGACTCAAAATCCTGGTCGGCTCTGAGGCCGCCATCGGGAGCAAGCCCCCTCCCACATTTGGGCCTGGATCGACACAAAATCCTGGTCGGCCCTGAGGCCGCCATCGGGAGCAAGCCCCCTCCCACATTTGAGCCAGGATCGACTCAAATCCTGGTCGGCTCTGAGGCCGCCATTGGGAGCAAGTCGAATCGTCGCACCGCCCCTCCCACATTTGGACCAGGAGCGCTGTAAATAGATACCTACGCTGACGGGGCCGACGTCGCCAGGCTCTCAAGAAACTCAATGACCAGCCCGTTGAACACCTCGCCTTGATCGTCATGCACATAATGGCTGGCATCCGCGACTTCGGCGGTGCGCACCTGCGCATTGCAGTCGCGCATCGCCTGCAGCGTCGCCGCCGGCAAAAAGTCCGAACGCGCGCCGCGGATAAACAGGGTCGGGCAATCCAGGGCGCGCACCGCCGGCCACAAGTCCGTCGGTTCGATGCTCAGGCGCGCCTCGGCGATGCCTTGCTGATCGTGGCGCCAAATGATCGCGCCCTCGCTCTCCTTCATCGAATGCGCCAGGCGTGACGCCAGGCCCTGCTCCGACAAGCCCGGGCGGGACGCCTGCCAGAAAGCGTGGGCGGCTTGCCAATCGTCGAACCGCAGGGGGGTCTGGTTCATCTCGCGGCGGATGCGCGCCGCACCGTCGCCCTGGCTCGACGACCCGGGGCCGATGTCTTCGATGATCAGCCCCATCAAGCGTCCCGGTGCCTGCCGTGCGTATTCAAGGGCATTGGCACCGCCCAGCGAATGGCCCAGCAACACGAAGCGCTGCAAGCCGACATCAGCGACGAAGTCCTGCAGGTCCTCGACATAGGATTGCGTGTGATAGCTCGCGGCCGGGCCCCAGTCACTCAGGCCGCGACCGCGCTGGTCGAGCGCGTAGACACAATAACCGGCACCCAAGGCCTCGACCAGCGACTCCCAGGTCTGTGCATAGGCGCGCAAGCCATGCAACAACACCAGCGGCACGCCGCTCGGATCGCCCCAACGTAGAAAATGCAAACGCAAGCCGGTGCGATTGATGAAAAAGCGGCTGTCTGGGGACATGGGTTTGCTCCGTAAGTACAGTTAAGATTTTCCTGTAGGAGCGAGCTTGCTCGCGAAAAACGTCAACGATAACGCGGGCATCCTGTATGAACGCGGTGCATTTGAGTTCTTCGCGAGCAAGCTCGCTCCTACAGTGGCATCAGGGGCCTGGGTCGACTTAGAAACGGTCGAAACGATAAGGGCTTGGATCGATGATGGGCGTGTGCCCGCTGACGATATCCGCCGCCAGGTGACCCGCCGCCGGTGAAGTACCAAAGCCGTGCCCGGAAAAACCGGTCGCCACGGTCAGCCCGGGAATCTGTGCGACCGGGCCTATTACCGGGTTGGAATCCGGAGTCACGTCGATAGTGCCTGCCCAGGTCTGGGCGATCCGGGCTTGCTCGAATACCGGCCAGGCCGCCTTGAGGTTGTTCATCGCATCATTGTTGAGCCGCGGGTTGGCGGCGGGGTCTTGCATGCGTACACGTTCGAACGGGCTGACACTGTCGGCCGACCAACGCCTGGGCAGCGCCAGGTCGTTGAAAAAATACTTGCCCAGCGACACGTTCAACACGCTGCGCTGCGCACGAAATTGCGGCATGTATTGCTTGGCAAGCAACAGGTGATCGAGGGTCAGAAAAGCGTCCAGCTTGCCTCGCTGAGTAACGATGAAACCGCCATCCTTGTGTTTGCGAAACGAAAAGTCCGGTGCGCCCACGGCAATTTCCGTCGGGCCCTCCATCGGGTGGGTACGCAACACCGAGCAGGTCAAGGCCAGGGTCGGCAATGACACCCCGAGGTTACCCAAGAAGCGCCGCGACCACATACCGCCCGCGAGCAATACCTGGTCGCAGCGGATCTCGCCTTTTTCCGTGACCACGCCACTGACTTTGCCGGCGGACATCTGCAGCGTACGCACTGCACACTGCTCGATGATGACCACGCCCAGGGCCATCGCGGCCTTGGCAATCGCACTGCTGGCCAGCGTCGGTTCCGCACGCGCGTCGGACGGCGTGTAGATGCCGCCGGACCAATTGCCCGCGCCGCCCGGCACCAACTGTTCGATCTCGCGTTTGCTCAGCATCCGAGAATCAAGGGACAGGTGGTCGACCGACTTGAGCCAGCCTTCATGCATGGCCAACTGCGTGTCGTTGCGGGCGACGAACATGATGCCCTCTTGCCGGTAGCCCACATCCGCACCCACCCGCTCAGGCATTTGTGCCCACAAGCGGTCTGCGGCCAGGGCCAGCGGGATATCGTGCGCGTGGCGGCTGGTCTTGCGCACCCAGCCCAGGTTGCGTGAGGACTGCTCGCCGGCGATACGGCCTTTTTCCAGCACCACTACCGGAATATTGCGTTCGGCCAGCGTCAGTGCAGCCGTCAGGCCAATGATGCCGCCGCCGATAATGACGACGCTGGTCGCAGTGGGAAACTCGGTGGACGTATTCACGGGCGCAATCGTCGGGGCCATGATCAAGACTCGATAAGCAATAGAGGTCGGCCGCGCACACGCACGGCCGCATAACGGGTTACTGCGACAGGCGAATGACTTCGACTTGCGCCTTGGAAGCGTTGCGATAAGCCGTCACTTCCAGTTCCACCTTGTAGACCGTCGAGCCCAGCGGCGGGCACGTGACGGTGCTGGCCGGGTCGACGCCGCGAAACTTCTCGCCGATCAAGGCCATTACCGCCGGCACATCCTTGGGGTCCTGGATGAACACCCGCGAGCACACCACATCGGCCAGGCTGGCATCGACTGCCTTCAAGGCCGATTCGATGTTGGCGAACACCTGGTGCGTCTGCTCGAGGATGTCTTCGGGGATCAGCTTGGTTTGCGGGTTGCGGCCGGCGGTGTTGGACACATAGATCCAGTTGTCCACCACCACCAGGCGCGAATAGCTGGCCTGGTCTTCAAACGGGGAACCGGTCTTGAGCTTGATGATTTTTGTCATGTCGAAGGTCTCGTCAGTTGTAAAGGGAATGGCTCAGCGCAGCTCCGGGGTTTCCCACAGATTCAACTTCACGCCGATGCCTCTTTCGATCGCATTGCGGTACACCACCGTGCCCCAGGCCACGTCTTCGACCGGCATGCCGCCGACCGACATGATGATGATTTCTTCATCGTTGCGGCGGCCCCGGGCATCGCCGGCGATGATCTTGCCGATGTCTTCAAGCTCCTCGAGCTGCATCTTGCCTTCGGCGATCATGTCCATGAACCGCACGCCAATCACCGGCACGTTGTGGTGCGCAGGCTTGGGCAGTTCTTCGAACCAGGCTTCGTAAAGGCCGGTGTTGTCCAGCACCTTGCGCACGTCGGCGCGCTCCATGCCTTCGTCCAGCGAGCAGGCCGCCGGCATCGCCATGAAGCAACCCGGCTTGACCCACTCGCGCTTCACAATTGGGTACTTTGAGGGGTCGCCCGTCTCACCGGAGCTACAATAAGTAACAAGGTCGGAATCACGGACCACCTCTTCGAGGCTGTCGACCACTTTAATCGTGGTGATCTGCGGGTAGGTGTCCTTCACCCAGGCAAGAAAATCATTCAGGCTCTTCTCGCCACGGCCCTTGATTTTCAAGGTATCGATTAACGGGCAAACGGCGATGAATGCGGCGAGCGTGGTCTTGCCCATCACGCCCGGGCCGAGCAGGCCGACCACTTTCGAGTCCTTGCGCGCCAGGTGGCGTGCACCCACACCGGGGATCGCACCGGTGCGATAGGCCGACAGCAGGTTGGCGGACATATGCGCCAACGGTGCTCCGGTGTCGGGGTCGTTGAGGGTGAACATCAGGATCGAGCGGGGCAGGCCCTTGTCGCGGTTGGCAATATTGGAGCCGTACCATTTGACGCCTGCGGTGCAGAAACTGCCGCCCAGGTAGGCCGGCATCGCCATCATGCGCCGGTCAGCGGTGGGCTTGGGCATGTTCGGGAACGGCGATTCCTTCGGGAATATCACCATTGCGCCGTGGGAATCGTTGTTCGGGCCAGCCATGCGATAGTCGCCGCTATACAGCAGCGCGAACATCTCTTCCATGGTGTTCACACAGGCGAGCATGTCGGTCACGCCGGCGCGGATCATGTCCTGCTCGGACAAGTAGATGAAGTCTATTTTTGTAGTAATGGACATAATTATTCTCGGACTGAAGGTGATATCACCGCGGTAGGCGCGGCTCCACGCTATCGACCTTGAGTATCAGCGGGCGAACCTGGGCGGTATTGTAAATTTCGGACATCGACATCTATTCCGCGCGCAGGAATTGGCGCGATAAATGCGTGAATATTCGCGCATAACACCATTTAAAGGTCCGGTCATGGTCAACCTGTGTGCGCCGCTGAAGCACCACACTGCATACGAACAACCCTGGTTCGTACTCAATTCATCGCGCTATTCGGTAATGCCTTCGGATCACCCGGCGATCTCGCATTTTTACGCCTTCGACGTTGCCCACTCGGCCGACCTGCTGGCGGTTCCGGATGGCTGTGTGGACATCGTGTTCGACTGTGACCCCACGCGCCCCAGCGTGAGGATTTGCGGCACGCCGTTGGTGGCGCAGCGCGTGGAGTTGCTGCAGGGTCATCATTATTTTGGCGTGCGCTTTTCGCCGGGGGTGATTCCCGGCTTTATCACCGTAATGGCCGAGGACCTGACCGAACGGGAATGGGACCTGCTGGAGGTGTCTGCGTTTGCTCAGCGCATTTTCGAGAGCATCGTCCAGGCCCCGCAGTTGCAGGAGCAAATGAAGCTGTTCAACGACTATCTGATCCCGCGCCTGATGGGCAGGACCTCGAAGTTGACGGCCATGGTCATTCAACAGGCGCTCGCCCATCGCGGCGACCTGCGCATCCAACAGCTGGAACACCTCAGTGGCTACACCAGCCGCACCATTCATCGTCAGTTCAGCCAGGACACGGGCCTGTCGCCCAAGACCTTCTGCCGGATCATCCGCTGCCAGGCGGCGCTGGAAACCCTCAATACCCAACACGATGTGTCGTTCTCGGAACTGGCCCTGGACCTGGGCTTTTCCGATCAGTCGCACTTCCTGCGCGACTTCAAGAAACTGGTCAGTACCACGCCCTGCGAATACCAACGCAAAATGCTGCGAAACGCCTATAACGACCGCATCTGCTTCGCCTGAATCCCTGTCCCCTGCCCTCGCCGAAAAAATTATTTAGCACCTCCATCATTTCTCCATAAATCCTACGCTGAACGTGCATGCTGACGAGGCATCATCCTATCCGTTGCTGAACGCCTGCGCGCCGTTGCAGCATTGAGCCACCGCCCAGCACATCGACCGAGCACACCATGACTGAATCACTCCTTGCATCGAGCTCCAACCAGGCACTGGTCCTGATCGCCGAAGACGAGCCGGAAATTGCCGACATCCTCTCGGCCTACCTCAAGCGCGCCGGCTTTAAAACCGCGCATGCTCAGGACGGGCGGCGCGCGCTGGAGCTGCATCAGACGCTCAAGCCCGATCTGTTGCTGCTCGATGTGCTGATGCCCAAGCTTGACGGCTGGATGGTGCTGGCCGAAGTTCGTCATCGCGGTAACACGCCCGTGATCATGCTGACGGCCCAGGATCAGGACATGGACAAGCTCATGGGGCTGCGCATAGGCGCCGATGACTACATCGTCAAACCCTTCAACCCGGCGGAAGTCATCGCCAGGGTCCAGGCCGTGCTGCGTCGATGCGCCGACCAGGGGCATGGCGGTGGCCACAGTGTGCTGCGCGTCGACCCCTTCGAGATCGACATCGACAACCATGAGGTGAGCGTGCGCATCGGCACGCGAAAACAGCCGTTGCAGCTGACGGTGACCGAATTCAGGTTGCTCGCGCAGTTGGCAAAGTCGCCGCGTCGTGTGTTCAGCCGAGCCGAACTGCTGGTGCTCTGCTCCCCCGAGAGCGACAGCCTGGAGCGCACGGTCGACAGCCATATCAGCAAGCTGCGCCGCAAGATCGAAGACCTCGGCCTGCGCGGCGTACCGACCAGCATCCGTGGCGTCGGTTACCGCTTCGGGAGCCAGGCATGAACGTCGGCAGCGGCATGAGCCGCCAGATTATCTTGTCGATGACCGCCGTGGTGCTCTGCGTCATCGCACTCGCGGTCGTCGGTACCTACGTGTTCTATTCGTTGCTGTGGGCGCTGTCGCCGCCGACGCAGTTGGAGCTGGAGTCGGATGAATGGCTGCCCAGCGGCGTGGAATGGGCCTGGATGGGCTTGATCACCTGCGTCAGCCTGGGCGTCGGCGTGGCGGTGGCCGTCAAATTGGCCCGACGCATTCTCATGCCGCTGAACTCGGTGGCGGCCAGTCTGCGCAGCCTGGCTGACGGCGACCTGGATGCACGGGCAGTGGCGCCCGACGTTTCTCCGGGCGAAGCCGCCCGGCTGGTGAATGACTTCAATAGCATGGCGAACCGATTGAAACGCATGGCCGAAGAACAAGCCTTCTGGAACGCCGCGATTGGCCATGAACTGCGCACCCCGCTGACCATCCTGCGTGGCCGTCTGCAGGGGTTGGCCGAGGGCGTATTCGAGCCGGACACCGCGCAGTTCTACAGCCTGCTGAGCCAGGTCGAAGGCTTGACCCGCATGGTCGAAGACTTACGTGTCGTGGGCATGGGGGATAACGGCTACCTGAAACTTGAAATCCGGCAAGTCGAGTTGTCCGATGCGCTGGAGGCCGAAGCGCGGTTGTTCGAACCCAGCCTGAACGCTGCCGGGTTCGTGCTGCTGCTGGACCTGCGCAAAGGCCCCGTGAACTGCGACCCTGCCCGCATTCGCCAGGCATTGCTCGCGCTGCTGGACAACGTGCGCCGGCATGCCACGCCGGGCAAGGTCAGCGTCCAGCTCGGCAGTGACGAACGCGGTCATTTCCTCAGGGTTGCGGATGAGGGGCCGGGTGTCGCCGAACCGTTCGCCGAGCTTATTTTCGATGCGTTTCAACGCGGCGACAGTTCGCGTTCCCGTGCCCAGGGCGGCAGTGGCCTTGGCCTTGCCGTGGTGCGTTCGATTGCACTGGCCCATGGCGGCGCCGTGGCCTGTCGAACACTTGTACATGGCGGCACGTTATTTGAACTCAGTTGGCCAACGGCACCCATTTGACTATCCAATCCTGACAACCGTAGAGCGAGGTTTGCTTTATCAGCACTCACCAAGGTGATGGCATGCGCCTGTGTATTTCCCTATTCAAAAGAGCAACTAAATATCGCCACTTTGCCTTACTGGACATACACGGACGTTGTATCGCTTTCATGAGTTGCGAAGGAGTACCAAGCCCGGGTGACTGGGTGGAAGTCGAAGCAGTCAATCTCGCCTGGCTCAATAAAACGCTGCCTGAACTGGAACGCCAGGCAGCGAATAACCGCACTGTGTAACGCCTGGCTCCCTTGTTTAACGCTCTAGCGTGGATAACTGTTATGCCTACAATGCATTCAGCTCGCAACACTATTACCCTTAAACAACTGGAAGCATCATTGATGCTCTATACGTTCAAACTCAGAAAGTTGCAGCGTTTCTGGATTCCATTGCAGCGGCATGCGCCCTCGTGTGTCCTGGCGCTGTGGCTGGTGGGCGTCTGTGCGTCGTTGATCACTCAGTCCTATTATCACTGGCTGTTGATGGCGCCGGCCATTTGCATCCTGATCACCCTGGAAATCATTATCGAAGAAGTCCAGACCGATCTGTTGTTGATGACCGATGAAGCGCGTTATCGCCTGGGCATCTCCCGCGACGATGATCAACGCGCAACGCGCGCCACAGGTGCACCATGGCATCCGTAACACCGCCGATTCTGCTCGAAGAAAGTAAAAAGCTGGGGCAGCAATCCGCCAGCCAGACGCTCAAGGCCATCGCCCGGGCCTACCCCGGTAAATTGTTCGGCACCTTGTCGCTTGTCGCACTGGAAAATGCGCTGTTGCTGGCCTACCCGCTGTTCGCCGGGTTTGCCGTGGACTCGATCATCCGCGGCGATGCCGCCAGTGCATTGTGGTATGCCGCCGTGGTCCTTGGCTTCTGGGTAGTCGGCGCGGCGCGGCGGGCGCTGGACACGCGGACCTTTACGCGCATCTACGCAGACCTTGCAGTGCCGGTGATTCTCAACCAGCGCCTGCAGCGCCACAGCACCTCCAAGGCGGCGGCGCGGGTCGTGCTGGCACGGGACTTCGTCGACTTTTTTGAAAAGCACGTGCCGACAATCGCCACCGCGCTGGTGTCAATCGTCGGGGCGGCGGGCATGCTGCTGGTGATCGAGCCCTGGGTCGGCCTGGCCTGTCTGCTGGCGCTGCTGCTGTGCGTCACGCTCATGCCGGGTTTTGCGCGACGCAATCAACGCCTGCATGAACGCCTGAACAATCGACTGGAAAAGGAAATCGGCCTGGTGGAAACGGTCGGTGCGCACACCTTGCACCGCCACTATCAGGTGCTGTCGCGGCTGCGCATCTGGCTATCGGATCGTGAAGCCGTGGCTTTCCTGTCCATCGGCATTCTGGCGGCGCTGCTGTTCGTGGTCGCGATCACCCAACTGGCCTTGGCGCCGGCGGTGAAAGCCGGGCATATCTATGCGGTGATGACCTACCTGTGGACCTTCGTCAGTTGCCTGGATGAAGCCCCCTCGATGATCGACCAACTGGCGCGGCTCAAGGATATCGGCAAGCGCGTGGACCCAGGCCTGGCGTGATTCAGCGCGGTGACCTGCGCGTTTCGGAGGGCGATTCACCGAACAGCTCGCGGTAATGCGTGGCGAAATGGCTCAGGTGAAAAAAGCCCATGGCCACGGCGATATCTCCGACGTTTTTCTGGCTCGGGCAGGTTTCGATCAGGCGTCGCCTGACCGCGTTGAGGCGCAAATTGCGCAAGTATTCAACCGGCCGCATGCCGGTTACCGCCTGAAAACTGTTCTGCAGCGTCCTGCGACTGACACGCAACTGCTCGCACAGGTCCAGGATGCTCAACGGGGTATCGCCACTGGCGATGATCAATTCCTGGCTGCGCCTGACCAGATAGGCGCTGACGGCAAAATTGCCACGCCGGCAACGGACTTCATCGCTGGCGTGACTGAACAGGTCGAGGAACGCACCGAGCAGCTCGTCTTCGAGGATTTTTTCCGACGCCGGGCTGATGGCGTCCGCGTGTTGCAGAAAGTGACGAAACAAGGGGTGAATGCGCTGACGAATGCGCAGCAGTAACGTTTCATCCACGTTAAGCGCGGGCACGCTGGTCAAACGCTTGAGTTGCTCATTGGATAACTCGAAGGCCGCCAGCTTGGCGAAACGCACGGCATCGACGTTGAACGCGAAAAAATGCGTGCCTTCCGGCGCATGCAATACGAACTCTTCGGCATCACGCAGCAGCACTACGCTTTGCGCACTTACCCGCTGCCCCTGGACCACCGGAGGGTTGCCCAGTGACATGGCTGCGCACAAGCGGCCCTGGGGCGAGCGGCCATGCTGCACCACGCGCTTGTCCAGCACCTCCTGGAAGATCTGGAAGCGATCGCCGGACAGCTGCCGCAGCTCACTGGTCAGGCAGCCACGACCGAGCTGGTCATACACCTGCTGCCAGCCATGGATCGAGCCGGCGTGCTGTTGGGAGTCATTGAAGGTTCGGACTTCAGCGAGCATATTCGTCACTCCTCGGCCGCCGGGTTATTGCTATTGGCCCGAAGGGGCTCAGTCGTCCGTGACATTGGTTGGCGTTAGACAGGCACAACGCCCGCCTGGAAAACCAAAGCCAGTTCCGTGCCAAGCATGTGCAGATGATAAGTGCCCGGTTGAATATCCATCGGCGCCAGTAGCGCACCGGAGAGCACCACCTGCCCGGCCTCCACGCGATGACCATCGGCCAGCAGGCGTCGCACCAGCCAGCACAGGTTGAACAGGGGCGTGTCTTCTCGGTCCAGGGTATCGCCGCTCCCCAGATACACACCCTCATGTTCCAGGTGATACGCCACGCAGGCATGCCGCACAGGGTCGAACGGCACATGCGGTCCTACACAGTAAAGTGCGGCGGCGGCGTTATCGGCCAGGAACGCGCCAAGCCCGAAACGCCAGCCTTGCCAGCGGCAGTCGGCGATTTCGAACGCCGGCGCCACTTGGGCGATGGCCGCAAGAATCTCCTCATCCGCGTAGTCGCCCGGTTCCAGCGCGCGCCCGAAGACGAACGCCAGTTCGATCTCAAGCTTGGGCTGGATCAACCGCCCAAGTGACACCGCACTGCCCGGCTCGACCTGCATGACCGTGGTGAGGCCGCCGTACACCGGTTCGTCGAGGCCGAAGCGTGCTTGCGCCGCACGGCCGGCAAAGGCGACCTTCCAGCCGCTCAACCGCTCGCCGCCGGCCTGGCGCCGCACGAGCCCCTGGCGCTGCAGACCGTAGCCTTCCAGCCGGTCCAGCGCTTCGGGCGCCAAAGGAGCAATGGGCTGGACGCTGCGCAAGGCCTCGTCCAGTTCAACGAGCAACGCGTTGGCGCCGCTCATGACAGTTGCTCCGCCAGCTTGCGCAGTACCCCATCAAGCCGCTCCGGGGTGGTAATCGCCGCGACAAAACGGTCCGGACGCACCACCACGATGCAGTCGCGCACCTTGGAGAACCATTCGCCCAAGCGGTTATCCACGTCCTCCACACTCACGGCGTCATTGGCCGTCAGCGGCTGGTTACGCCCCACGCCGCTGCGCGACCGATTGACCTGGATGAAACGCGTGCCCCAACGAGCCCAATACTCGGCCATCGGTTCGCTGAGGTGTGCGCGCGGGTTCACTCGATAACCCAGCACGGCATAGCCGTTGCCGAGGACTTCGTCCAGGCGCCGGCGCTGGCCCTGGGCGTCCTCGATATTGGGCTGGATGAACAGTTGCCCGACCAGGTCATCCTCACGCAATTCGGCCCGCTCGTGATAGACCAGCCCCTTGGTGATGGTCGCCTTGGGTTTGAATTTGAACTCCAGCAAGTGCGAGCGCAGATTGTCGACGCTGTTGACGGCCTGGAACAGCCAGTCGCGCACGCCGGCCATCAGCGGGTTGGTCAAGCCAAGGACAGCACCCATATTGTCGGCCAGGGCGACCAGTTCGGTGGCGTGGCCACGTCGCTCCTGGTCGTAACTGGCCAGGATCGATGGCGCCGCCCGGCCCTGGATGATCGCGGCGAGCTTCCAGGCCACGTTGGCCACGTCGCGCAGGCCGGAATTGAGGCCTTGCCCGGCCCAGGGCGGGGAAATATGCGCCGCATCACCCACCAGTGCCACACGCCCTTCGACAAAGCGCGCCGCGACGCGCGAGTGGTGCGTATAGGCACGAATACGAATGACGTTGAGTTGGTCGACGGCGTCGCCGATATGCCCGTGGATCAGCTTGCGAATCGTCGCCTCTTCGCACATTTTCGCTTCGTCCTCGCCTTCCATCAGCATGAACTCCCAGCGCCGCTGCTGGTAAGGCAAGTAGATGCACACGAAGGGCCGCTGCGGATCGGCATGCAGGGCTGTATAAGGTGCGTCCAGCGTGTCGTTGGCGGTATCGACCACCACCCATTTGCGTGGATGGGTCAACCCCAGCAGTTCAATGCCAAGCTTTTTACGCACCGTGGAGCGGCCGCCGTCGGCGCCGATCGCATAGTCGGCCTGGAGCTGGTAGAGCTCGCCGTCGGCGCCGCGCACCTGCAGCGTCACGCCCTGCCCGTCCTGCTCAAGTTCAAGCAGTTCATGCCCCTGGCGCAACTCGACACTGGTGTGCTGCCCAAGGTTTTCGCGCAAGGTGCCTTCGAGCAGTTGCTGCATGAAAATATTGCGCATCGGCCAGCCGTATTGCGCAGCACTTGGCTTGACCTCGGCAAAACACACACCGCGCGCGTTGTAGTAGCGCAGCGGCACATCGCAAATCATGTCGCGTACCGCCAGTTCGGCGATACCGATGCCCTGCAACACACGCAATGCCTCATCGTCCATGCCCACGGCACGCGGATAAGGCAGTATGCCATCGGCCAGTTCAAGGACGATGCAGTCGATACCGTACATTCCCATATAGTGCGCGGCCGTAATGCCGTTGGGGCCACCGCCCACGATGACAACCTGGGTTTTCTCCTGCTTCATCGCTATTCACCGCTTTCTTGTTGTGGTTTGGGTCCGGCACCGCGTAGGAGCGAGCTTGCTCGCGAAGAACTTCAACGATAACGCGTTCTTGCTGAGCGAACGCGGCGCCTGTGGGTTCTTCGCGAGCAAGCTCGCTCCTACAATTGCTGTGCTTTTATCAGTGCAGGCCGTCAAGGCCCTTTACATCTTCTACTTTCAGCCCGCCCAAGCGTGCATGCAGACGTCCACGCGTGGCGAAAGCCCAGATCACGACGAGCTCATCCGGCGAGGGGCCGTCGCCGAATGTCACCGAGAACGTGTCGTAGTGCGAACGCACGTAAAGTGCATCCTTGTGCGCCAGCGGCACGTCGATGGTCGAACCCGGGCCGCCACGCTTGCCGGTGGACGGCACCCACGACTTGCCACCGCCCAGGGCAACGCGGATCGGGTCGGCGGCCGGGTTGGTGAGGAACGCGTTGCCGTGCTCGTACTCACCCGCGCTGCCTACCAGGATAGCCTTGCCGTAGCTTTCGATCGTGCGGGCACCGGCCAGGGCCTGAATGCGCCGGCCGAACTCTTCGCCCAGCAACGGCGACGGCTCGATCAATTGCGCAAGGTCTTCACTGTAACGGCCGGCGTACGGGTTGGCGATCACGGCGGCCACGGCGTATTTGAACACCGGTTCGCCATCGGCCAACTGGCCACTTTCGTTAGCCAGGGTTTCTTCGACGAAGCTGTACCATTTGCGGATGTGATAGCTGGCGAAATTCGCGGTTTTCATCAGGTGAACCTCGGTTCAAATCGGGTCAAGGGGATCAAGCGTGATGTTGCGACTCGGCGCACGGGCGGCCTTGAAGCGGGCCTTGCCGCACGCATCGTCATGCTCGGTCTCGAGAAAGAATTCCATGCGATTGCAATCGGGGTCGTTGAAATACAGGCCGTTGCCGATTTCATGATCGGTAATTTTCACCACCTCCACCCCCTTCTTCAGCAACATGCCGTAGAGCTGGCGCAAGGTGGTCATGTCACCTTCGATTTCCAATCCGTAGTGCTGCAGGCCCAGGCCGCCCTGGTGGGCGCCCGGTTCTGCACGAATCAAGGCGATGTCGTGATGCTTGGTGCCAAATGCCATCATGACCCAACTTTCGCCCCGGGCACTTTCGTGCATGCCCAGGATGTCGGCGTACCACAGTGCCGACACATCAGGATCACTCACAAATAGCGATAAGTGAGTCCGAAGGATTTTGACTTTCATCACTGATTACCTCAGTTCTTCTTGACGATGGATTGATGCCCGGCCTTGATCTGCGCCACGGCAGGCGTCCAGAGCACATCTGCGATCTCGCTGAATTCGCGCCAGTGCTTCTGCCAGCTATCCCCGCCATTGTCGGAGGTGAACAAGTGCCCATACTTGGTGCCCGCCACGATCTGGCGCGGGTTGGCCGGGTTGAAGGCAATCGCCCAAACGCAGGAGTTGGGTTGTTGCGGCAGGGGCAGCACGGTCCACGTGAGTGCAGCGTCACGGGATATCAGGATCTTGCTGGTGGTGCCCGGCGTACCATCGGAAATACTCAGGTACAGCTCGTTTTCCGTGCCCAGCGGCGCGTTCATGGCGCGCAGGTAATACAGGCCGAAGGCTTCGCGACCGACAATGCCGGTCCAGGTCAGCCCCTCGTCCAGGCTGCGGTAAACCGCATTGACGCAAACCACCACGATGACTTTTTCACCGTGATTGGGCAGTACCACAATGTTGTGGATGTCCGAGTTGTAGTCCCACAGCAGCCGGTCGTCGACGCGGGTCCAGCTGTCACCGCCGTCACGGGAGTGAAACAGCCCACCCTCTTCCAGGCCGAACCACAGTTGGTTGCGGTCGGTGGGGTCATAGGCGAAGGCCAGCAAGCGGGGACGGCTGACGCCGTCGCAGAACTCCGGGATCTCCACCGGAGCGCGATCCCAGCTCAGGCCACCGTCCAGGGTGCGCCACAACACGGCACGCGACGGCGCGCCGGTGCCGACGAAAATCCGCTGGGCGTCCTGTGGGTCGACCGCTACCTTCCACACGGTCTGCCCGTTGAACGGCGAATCGATGCGCTGCCAATGCCCGCCGGTGTCCTGGCTGACACACAAGCCCACGTCGGTACCGGCGTAGATCCGCTCCGGCGTGCCAGGATGCACACTCAGGGACCGGGTGATTGCATCGAACTCAAGGTCCTGCCCCAGGCCCAGGCGGTGCCAGGTCTTGCCATCGTCGGCGCTGCGAATCACCGCTTGCCCGACAGTGGCGACCAAAAGGGTTCCGTTACTCATCTCTGATACTCCTCAGATATAGATGCCGCGCGTCAAACCACCGTCGATGCCGATGGACTCACCGGTTACCGCGCCGGCTTTCGGCGACGCCAGGAAGCCAATCAACCAGCCCATTTCAATCGGTGCGAGGGTGCGGCGAATCGGTGTGGCGTCGATGTAGGCCTGCTCGACCTGCTCGGCAGTCTTGCCCTGCTTGACTGCTTCGCGCTCGTACAGCTCCTGGATATGCGGGGTATCGACGACGCCGGGGTGAATCAGGTTGACCGTAATGCCCGACGGGCCAAGCTGGTCGGACAGGGTCTTGGTCATGTGCGCGATGGCCAGGTTGCGCATGCCCGAGAGCACTTTGCTGCTGCGCCCGGTGAGGCCGCCGATGTTGATGATGCGACCGAAGCCGCCCGCCTTCATGTGCGGGGTCACAGCCTTGGCGCAGCGGAAATAGCCGATCACCTTGGTGTTGAGGTCCGACAGCAGTTCATCGTCGCCGGCGTGTTCGATGTCATTGCGCACCACACCCGATGGCGCCGCAGCACCGTTGACCAGGATGTCGATACGGCCGAAATGCTTGTACGCCGCATCGACCATCTCGGACACGGCCTTCATGTCATTGGTGTCACAGAACAGCGGCAGCACTTCATTGCCGGTCTGTGCGGTGATCTCTTCGGCCGCCAGCTGCAGGAACGCCATGCGCCGTGCGCAGATCACCACCTTGCAGCCTTCCTCGGAGAGAAAACGTGCGACTTCCTTGCCGATGCCCATACCGCCACCGGTGACAATGGCCACGCGGCCTTTCAATTCCAGATCCATAGCAATTACCTCTTGTGATTATTCAGTTCAGGCCAGATCGACAAACACACTCTTGGTCTCGGTGTAGGCATCGATCACGTTCTTGCCCATTTCCCGGCCCCAGCCGGATTGTTTGTAGCCACCGAACGGTGAAGAGGGATCGACCACGTTCCAGCAGTTGATCCATACCGAGCCGGCCTTGAGCTGTGCGGCCACGCGATGCGCCGAGCGCAGGTCGCGGGTCCACAGGCCCGCGGCGAGGCCATACGGCGAATCGTTGGCGCGCAGCACCAGGTCGTCGATTTCGTTCCAGCTCATGACGGTCAGTACCGGGCCGAAGATTTCTTCGCGAGCTACACAGGCGCGCTCGGCACGGTCGAGGAACACGCTCGGTTGAATGAAATGCCCTTGCTCCAGGTGTTCGGGACGGCCGCCGCCGCAGATCAGTTCGGCGCCCTCCTCCTGGCCCCGCTGCAGGTAACCCTTGACGGTGTTCAACTGCCGCGCGGAGACCAACGGCCCCATGCTGTTGGCCGGGTCCAGGCCGTTACCCAGCACATAGGCGGCGGCATGGCGCTGCAATTCTTCGAGCACCTGGTCGAGCACACTGGCGTGTACATACAGGCGTGAACCCGCCGTGCACACCTGCCCTTGGTTGTAGAAAATCCCATCGGCGGCCCCCTTGGCGGCGCGCACAATGTCGGCGTCTGGAAGAATGATGTTCGGTGACTTGCCGCCCAGCTCCAGCGAAACCTTTTTCATGTTGCCGGTGGCCGCCTGGGCGATCAGCCGCCCGACCTGGGTCGAGCCGGTAAAGGCGATCTTGTCCACGTCCGGGTGCTGTGCCAGCGGTGCGCCGGTGTCGGCGCCCAGGCCGGTGATCAGGTTGACCACGCCGGCGGGGAAACCGGCGGCCTCGATCAGTTGCACCAGGCGAATCGCCACCAACGGCGTCTGCTCGGCGGGCTTGAGCACCGCCACGCAACCGGTGGCCAGCGCCGGGCCGAGCTTCCACACGCACATGGTCAACGGGAAGTTCCACGGCACGATCAACGCGCAGACACCGACCGGTTCACGCAACGTGTAGTTGAGCATCGGCGCGCCGCTGGCCGGCGAGACGGGCAGCGTGCTGCCTTCGATCTTGCTGGGCCAGCCGGCGAAGTAGCGAATGATGTTGGCCGCGCTGGCCGCTTCACCCCGTGCGTTGGCGATCGGCTTGCCGTTCTCCAGGGTGATCAGTTGCGCCAGCTCCTCGCGGTGCTGGTCCAACAGATCGGCCAGGCGAAACAGCAACAGTCCGCGTTGCGCCGGTGACTGGAAGGCCCAGGCGCCGGTAAACGCTGCACGGGCGGCCGCAACGGCGGCATTCACATCGCGCTCATCGCCTTGGGCGACTTCGGTCAGGGTCTGTTCAGTGGCCGGGTTTTCCACCGCAAAGCGGCGACCGCTGGCGGCGTCCTGCCAGGTACCGCCGATGAACAGGCGACCGGGCTGGTCCAGGAACGCCTGGACGGCAGGTAATAATGGGAGCTGGTTCATGGTCGACTCCTTCAAAGCGCCATTTCGATCAGGCAAGGCCCGGCATCGGCGGCGGCATTGGCCAGCGCCCGTTGCAGTTCGGCATTGGTGTGTACGGTGCAGGACGGCACGCCGTAGCCTTTGGCCAGGGCCTTCCAGTCGATGCGCGGAGTGTCGAGCACGGTCAGCTTGAGCGACTGCGGGTCGAGCTCGGTCATGCCGAAACGGCGCAGTTCGTTCTGCAAGATTGCGTAGCGGTGGTTGGCGGCAATCAGGATCACCACCGGCAACTGCTCGCGGGCAATGCTCCACAGGGTCTGGATGGTGTACTGGGCGCTGCCGTCCGATTGCAGGCAGAACACCCGGTTGCCACGCTCAGCCAGGGCCGCGCCAAACCCCACCGGAATGCCCTGGCCGATCGCGCCACCGGTATTGGTCAATACACGGTGCCGCGCGGCACGGGCAGAGGCGGTGAAAAACGGATAGCCGCAGGTGCCGCCCTCGACCGAGACAATGCAGTCGTCCGGCAGCGCGGCGGCCAACACTTGTCCCACCGACTGCGGGCTCAACGCGGCCTCGCCCGGCGGCAGCTGGATGTCCTGCGGCGTCGGTATGTAGGCAGGCGCGTCCAGCGCATCGGCCAGCGCGGTCAGCGCCCCGGCCACATCGTCGCCCACTTCGGCCAGCGACAACAGACGCTCACGCTCAGCCAGTCGCGACGGGATACCTTCGTAGCCGAAATAACTGATGGGCTCCACGACACCGGCGCACACGACCTTGTCGTACTGCTCGAGGATCTCGATGGCCACTTCCGGGAAGTACGGCAGGCGATCCAGGTCGGGCAAGCCACCCCCCCGGTAGCTCAGGCGCGGGAAGGTTTCGGCAAACATACGCACGCCGGGCAGCTGCGCCAGGCGCCCCGCCGCTTCCAGGCCGGCCACCGACAAGCCCTGGTCACCGACGATGAACACCAGGCGCTGGCCGTCGCGCAGGGCCTGGGCCACGGCTTCGATGCGGTCGCCGGCAAAGCGCCGCACCGGCGCACGCAGCGGGCTGAACTGGCCGTTGTGGGTCACGGTATTGGATTGCAGGTCCATGGGCAGGATCAAGCTGGCGATCTGGCCCTTGGCTTGCCAGGCGGCGCGCATGGCTTCCTGCAAGTCTTCGCCCACACCCGACGCGGTGCGCGAGGTGCGTACCCAGCTGGACACAGTACCGGCCAGGGCCTGGATGTCGCTGGCCAAAGGCGGATCGTAATTGACGTGCCATGACGCGTGGTCGCCAATCACATTGACGATGGGCGTGTTGGCGCGCCGTGCGTTGTGCAGGTTGGCGATGCCGTTGGCAAAGCCAGGGCCCAGGTGCGTCAGGGTCATTGCCGGTTTGCCGGCGATGCGGCCGTAACCGTCCGCGGCACCGGTACACACCCCTTCGAACAACGACAACACCGGCTTGAGGGCGGGTGCACTGGCCATCGCGGCCACCAGTGGAATCTCGGTGGTTCCCGGGTTGGCGAAGCAGTACTCGATACCGCTTGCCGCTGCCGCATTCACTATCAGTTGCGCACCATTCATTGTCAGCCCTCTCACTTGAGCGTTTTCTTTGATGAGATTTATCACACATAAAACCATACAGGACAAGTATTTTTAATCATAAATCTCTTATATTGAGATTTATGCGATATTTAAACCGAGATAAGTTAATGTGATGACCTGTAGGAGCGAGCTTGCTCGCGAAAAACGTCAGCGATAACGCGTGCCTCCTGAAGGAACGCGGTGCCTGTGAGTTTTTCGCGAGCAAGCTCGCTCCTACAGTGGATCCGGGGCGTTTTCGCCTATAGTGCATACCCGCGTGCAACCCCTTCTCTAGGAACGAAATGAGCAGTCTGAACAAGTTGTTGAGGGTCCTGGATCTGATCGGTCCACAGACGTTGAAGATCGACCCGGACACCATCGCCGAGCGCATGGGCCTGTCGCGTGCCACCGCGTACCGCTACGTCAAGGAGTTATGCGACGCCGGGCTGCTGACGCGCGTGGACGCCGGCAACTATGGCCTGGGGCCGCGCGTGATCGAGCTGGACTGGATGATGCGACAGTACGACCCCATCCTCCTCGCCGGGCGCGAACTGATGCATGAGTTGTCGGCGCAGACCGGCCTTGCGGTGTTCGCCAGCGTTTTCTATGACGGACGCATCATCAACACCTACATCGCCGAACCCACCGACACTTACCACTTCTCCTTCGGGCGCGGTCACCCGCTGCCGTTTTTTCGTGGCGCGCAATCCAAGGTATTGATCGCCTTTCAGAAAGGTCGTCGCCTGCAACGCCTGTTCGAAGAACACATGGCCGGCGATGCGGACAGTGCCTACGACTGGGCAAGCTTTTCCAAGGCCACGAAGAAGATTCGCAAGGACGGCTATTGCATGACCCACGATGAACTGAACCTGGGCCTGACCGGCATCGCGGCGCCGATCATCCAGCCGGATATCGACGAGGTGGTGGGCAGCCTGTCCGCTGTCGGCAGCACCCAGAGCTTCAAGCTGCTGCGCCAGGAAACCGTGATCGAGATGGTGATGGACACCACCCGGCGGATTGCCGAGAACATGCGCAATCAGCCGGGCGCCGCCACGTCCTGAGGTCAAGACGCGACAGCCAGGGTGGATCAGAACGGTACGGCGACGGTCACTTGGCTGTACACATTGGTGCCGTTGCCGACGGCCTGGTTGCCGCCCGTGGTGGAGTCCTGTTTCGGTTTGTAGAGACCGATCAGGGGCGTGATGATCAGGTGCGGGTTGACCGCCCACTCGGCGTACACGTCCAGCTCCCGAGCATCGAGGTTCAGTGCATTGCTTTTGCGCACGGTCTCGAAGTCGAAGTACAACGCGCCCAGGGTCAGGTTTTCCAGCGGCGTGGCCTTGAGGCCCACATGATGGATGCGGGTGTTGCTGTTGAACGGTCCGGAATAGTTGCCGCCGACTTCGCCTTGCAGCCAGGTGCCGTAGCCCGTGCTTTGCCCGGTGAACAGCGAATCCCATTTTTGTGAGTAGCGGGCGTAACGGTAGGTGACCTTGGGTGCCCAGGCGACATCGGCAAAGGTGTAACCGGCTTCGCCGTACCAGGCTTTTTCCGGCCCGCTGTCCTTGTCCTGCCAGGCGTATTCGAAGGCCAGGCTGACATTGGGCAGGCCCGCGTCGCCTTCGCCACGCACGCTGTAGATATTCATACCCTTGCGCTGGCGCTGAAAATCACTGGCCCAGCGATCGTTTACATCAATGCCATGCACCCAGGTCAACCCCAGGGTGCCGGGCTTGGTGGTGTAATCGAGGGTACCGGCGGCCACTTCGGTTTCGGCCTGGGCGCGGTTGTCGGACTTGAGCCACAACAGACTGCCATGCAGGCCGTCCTTGCCACCCAGGCGCAGGAACGCGGTCTGATCGAACGCATGCCGCGCCGCCAGATAGTAGGCACCGCCCCGGTTCAGCGCGCCATCGGCCGGGCCCTTGCCCAGGTTCGGCCCGTCGTCGTTGACCAGGAAGCCCCTGCCGAGCTTGACCACCTGGCGCCCGCCGGAAATATCCACGCCGTCCTGGCCCAGTGCCGGGAACAGGTCGCCGGAGCGCCACCCGAGGTAAGCGTCTTCGATTTTGGTGGTGCGTTCGGTGCCCAGGGTATTGCCGGCCGCGTCGCCGTCGCCCCAGGTGGCGGAGCTGAGCAGGGCGAACGCACCGTAGGCGGTGCCGTTGCCTGCCAGGGACTGGTCGCCGCTCAGGCCGTATTTGATAAAGCCTTCACGCCAGGTTGAGCCGCCCGACGTGCCGTTGTAGTTCTTGCGACTGTTGAACATACCGAATACGGCAGTCATGTCTGCGTTGAGATGGCGGCTGTCATCGCTGTACAGCTCATAGGCCTGGGCCTGGCTGATGGCGCAGAGCGTCAAGCTGCATGCCAGCGTACCGCCGAAGAATAAAGTGGATGGGTAGCGCATGATCGAAGCTCCTTGAAGCGCGTCGTTAAAGGCTGTCTCAGATAGCGGCAACAGGGGTGCAGCAACGCTGCGCCCCTGTTGGCCGAGGGTTACTCGCCCGCGCGCTTATTGACGAACAGCAATTGCTGGCCGGTGAACTCCAACAGCCCTTCGAGGCCGAACTCGACACCGAAGCCGGACATCTTGCTTCCGCCGAATGGCGTATTCGGTTGGATCCGGGCGTGACAGTTGACCCAGGCCACGCCACTTTCCAGGCGACTGGCCAACGCCTGCGCCTGCTCGACATCCGGGCCCCATACCGAGCCGCCCAGGCCCATGTCACCGGCGTTCGCGCGGCGCAGCACGTCCTCGACGTCGCTGTAAGCGATCAGCGGCAACACCGGGCCGAATTGCTCCTCGTCCACCAGGCGCTGGCCATCGGTCACATCCGCAACCAATGTCGGTGGGTAAAAGAACCCCGGACGGTCCAGACGGGCGCCGCCACACAGGACCCGCGCCCCCTGATCCCGTGCATCGGCGACCAGGGCTTCAACCAACTGCAATTGCTCAAGGTTCTGCACCGGCCCGAAGTTGACGCCGGGCTCCAGGCCATCCCCCACCACCTGGCGCTGGGCAATCAGCGTCAGCGCGTCGGCGAAGGCCTCGTATTGGGATTCGTGAATGTACAAACGCTTGAGCGCTGCGCACGTCTGGCCCATGTTGAGGAAGGCCGCCTGGAAAATTTCCTCGGCGACCTCTTCCACCGATGTGCCGGGCAATACAATCGCAGCGTCGTTGCCGCCCAGTTCAAGGGTCAGGCGCTTGAGATTGGTCGCAGCGCCGCGCATCACGCTCTGGCCGGTGGCGGTGGAACCGGTGAAGACAATCTTCTGAATGCCGGGGTGCGAAGTGATCGCACTGCCGAAACCCCGCTCGCCGGTCACGCAGTTGATCACACCGTTGGGTACATGCTTCGCAATGATTTCCACCAGGCGCAGGGTACTCAGCGGCGTCAGGCTCGACGGCTTGCTGACCACGCAGTTGCCGGCCCGCAGCGCCGGCATGATGTGCCACACGGCAATCATGAACGGCCAGTTCCATGGCGTGATGGACGCCACCACACCCAGGGGTTTGCGGTGCAGCTCAATGCGCTGGGTCGGGGTTTCTTCCACCAGCTCCACTTCAATCTGCTGCCCGGCCGCATAGCGGGTCCACGCGGCGGCGCCCATGACTTCGGAAAACGCCAGTTCCAACGGTTTGCCTTGTTCCTGCACGATCAACCGGGCCAACTCATCGGCGCCCTGCTCGATACTCTCGGCAATCGCCAACAGTCGCTCGCAGCGCTGAGCATGGGAAACGTGACGCCACGCCTTGAAGGCCACTTGAGCGGCGGCCACCGCGTCGTCCAATTGAGCCAGCGAGCCGGCCGGGCATTGGGCGAATGCGGCGCCGGTAGCCGGATTGATCACATCAAACTGCCCGTTTTCACCGGCAACCTGAATCCCATTGATAAGCATCTTATAGTGGTGCATGTGTCATCTTCCTTTAACGCTGGCGAGCCTTGCCGGACAACGGCAAGCGAACAGTGTGCAGTGGGGCGGTATCGCTTGATGCCTTAGAGTTTGTGGCTGCCCAGCGCCAGGAAGCGCTGTGGCGAGACCTTGCGCAGTCGCACGGCGAGAAAAATGCCGCCCAGCAGCGCCGCTGGAATGACCGCGCACAGTGCGTAGGACAAGAGCTGGCTGGCGCCGGTGAGCACATCGAAATGCACCACCGCCAGTATCAGCACCATCAGCAAGGCCAGGCTGGAGAAAATCGGCAGGATACGCCCGCGCCAGAGGCCGACATTGAGTTCCGGGTGCCGGTGGAAATACACACACACCGAGATCGAAGTCATCGCCATGAGCAAGATCACGCACAAGGTGGCGAGGTTGGAGAACCAGGCGAACAGTTGCAGGATCGGATCGGCATCCATCGCGGCGAAGATCAGTACCACCACGGCGGCGATCAGACTTTGCAACGCCGAGCCCATATGCGGGCTCTGGTGCACACGGTGGGTGGTGCCCAACAGACTGTGCAGCAGACCGTCGCGCCCGATAGCGTAGAAATAGCGCGCCGCGGCGTTATGGAATGCCAGCATCCCGGCGTAAATGCTGACCATGAACAGCACCCGGATAATCTGCGTCAGATACGGGCCGACAAAGTGGTCCGACATGCCGTAGATAAAGGTGGTTGGGTCCTGCAGGGCTTGCAGCATCGGCACGATTTTATCCGTACCTACGCCCACCACCATCGACCAGACCGACAGCGCGTAGAAGCCGCCGATCAGCAGCACCGAGCTGTAGGTGGCAATCGGAATGGTGCGGTGCGGATTTTTCGCTTCTTCGCCGTAAATCGTCGTGGCCTCGAAGCCGATAAAGGCCGCGAAGCAGAACAGCAGGCCGATCGACGGGGTACCGCTGAGCACATGCTGGCTGGTGAACGAGTCGAGATTGACACCGCTGTCGCCGCCAGTCTTGAGAATCGCAATATCCAGGGTCAGGATCGCCAGGTATTCGGCAATCACGACCACCGACAAGACGCGGGCGGACAGATCGATCTTGCGATAGCCCAGGATCGCGATGCTGACCATCGCCATCAGCGAGTAGGACCACCAGGGCAATACCAAGCCGTATACGCTTTCCATGGTGCCGCTGACCACGCCGCCGAACATGCCATAGAGGCCGACCTGCAGGATGTTGTAGGCAAACATCGCCAGCACGCCCGCCGCCCCTCCGGCCAGGCCGCCCAGGCCGCGCGAGGTAAAGGCGTAAAAACCACCTGCGTTGGTGACATGCCTGGCCATGGTGGTGTAACCGACCGAAAACGCCAGCAGCACCGCCAGGGCCAGCAATAACAAGGCCGGGGTGCCGGCACCGTTGCCCAGCATGATGCCAATCGGGAAACCTCCGGCGATGACGCTGAGCGGGCTCGCCGCCGAAATCACGAAGAAGATGATAAAGCCGACACCCAAGGCGCCACGCTTGAGCTCCGTGGAGCTGTTGACCGGGATAGATACACTCATCTTATTAACCTTATTGTATGAGGCAGTCGCTGTGGTATAGGACCGATCAAGGCGCCATCGGTACCAGATAGCGCTTTTGTTTTTGGGATTGCACGCTGTATTCGATCCTATGCCCGCCCACGAACACCCCGCTATCCCAAATCGGTAACATCGCCGGCGTCACCCCCGACCGGCAATGCCCCGAAAGTCACGGCCGATTTGGGATAACGGCGCCCTTGTGCATTCAGGCATGCTAGGTCCAGCCCTCTTTTACGGACGCCAGCCATGCCCTTTACCGACTCCAAACGTCGCTGGCTGATACTTGCCATCATTTCAAGCGCGCTGCTGCTTATCGTCATTGACATGACGGTGCTGTACACCGCGCTGCCCACACTCACGCGGGAGCTCAGCGCCACGGCGTCGCAAAAGCTCTGGATCATCAATATCTACGCGTTGATCGCCGCCGGCCTGCTGTTGGGCATGGGCACCCTCGGCGACCGTCTCGGGCACAAACGGCTGTTTATCGGCGGCCTGAGCGTTTTCGGCCTGTTCTCGCTGATCGCTGCGTTCTCGCCATCGGCCAGCGTCTTGATCGTTGCCCGTGGGTTCCTGGCGGTGGGCGCGGCGATGATGATGCCCGCCACATTGGCCCTGGTAAGGTTGACGTTTACCGACCGACGCGAACAGGCGATGGCGTTCGGACTATGGGCATCAGTGGCTTCAGGGGGCGCCGCATTCGGACCGGTCGTAGGTGGATTGTTGCTGGAGCATTTCTGGTGGGGTTCGGTATTCCTGATCAATGTGCCAATTGTGCTGTTGGCCTTGCTGCTGGGGGCGATAGCCATTCCCGATCATCCGGGAAATAGCCAGACACGCTGGGACTGGCTGGGTTCGCTGCAGGTCATGATCGGTTTGATCAGCGTAGCTTATGCGGTCAAGGAGCTGGGTAAACGGCAACCCTCCTTCGAGGCCATGCTGATAGCACTGGTCCTGGGCACGCTATTTCTGGCGCTTTTCATTCGACGTCAACGGCGGGCCGATCAGCCGATGCTGGATCTGTCGCTGTTCTCCACGTCTGGCTTCAGAAATGCGGTGATTTCGGCAGTGGTATCAGCCGCCGCCTTGATCGGCATGGAACTGGTCTTCAGCCAACGCCTGCAACTGGTGCTGGACCTGTCGCCGCTGGAGGCGGCGCTGTTCATCCTGCCGCTGCCGCTGGGTTCGTTCGTCGCCGGGCCGCTAGCCGGGCATTACCTGCCGCGCCTGGGAGAGCAGCGCATGCTGTTCTGGACGCTGCTGCTTTCGGCTGCCGCAATGCTGACCTACTTGCTGGCGCACAACGCCGCAGTGCCAGTGCAGATCGTCAGCCTCGCGCTGCTGGGCCTTACGATGGGCGCCGCACTGACCGCAGCGTCCAGCACGATCATGCTCAGCGTGCCCGCCGACAAAGCCGGCATGGCCGCCTCCCTTGAGGAAGTCTCCTTTGAACTGGGCGGCGCCGCAGGCGTGACGTTGGCGGGCAGCCTGTTATCGGCCATCTACGCGTACTCGGCGAGCCAGACGATTGCGCCATGGCTGGCCCTGAACCCCATGATCTTCGAGAGCCTCGACGATGCGCTGGTGGTCGCCGCGACGCTGGCGCCGGAGGACGCGGCGATGCTGATCGGGTCGGCCCGTTCGGCATTCGACGCGGGTTTCGTCGCCGTACTGGCCACCTGTGCGGCATTGCTGTTGATGGCAGCGCTGCTGGTCAGGCCACGCAACCGGGTGTCATGAATCAGTGACATCAGCCGATGCAGTAACACATCCAATAAAAAAAGTCGGTGGTGCCACACCAACCGATGATCGATCAACACGCGGTTTACCAGTGAGATAGCCCAATGCTCGACGCCCTTTCCATCCGTTTGAAATTCGTCCTCTTGTCGGGTTTGTGCCTGCTTGGCGTGATCGGTCTGATCGTCGGCATGAATCTCTACCAGGGCAACCAGAACAACCAGTTGATCAGCACCTCGAGCAGTACGATGCTGACTGACAGCGGCAAGACCCTGCTGCTGGCCAGGGCGGCGGAACAGGCGAAGAACCTGCAGGGCGAATTCGCCCGCAGCCGGCAGATCATCACCGCTTTTTCCGACCAGGCGGCCGGCTTGCGCACCATGGCCGCCCAGCGGGGGTTGGCGGCTGCGACATTGCGTGAAGAACTTAACCTGGCGCTCAAGACCACGTTCGAACGCAATCCCGAGATTCTCGGGCTTTGGCTGGTGTACGAACCTGATGCGCTGGATGGCAAAGACAGTGAGTTCGTCAACGACGCCGCACGCGCCGCCAACGAGAACGGACGTTTTGCCAGCGCCTGGAATCGCGGCGCGGGTCAAGCGATGAATATTCTGGTTCCCGAAAGCGATTTGCAGAAGACCGAGTTGAGCATCAGCGGCACGCCCTACAACAGTTGGTACACCTGCCCGCGAGACACGCGACGCACTTGCCTGATGGCCCCCTATGCCGACACCCAGGCCGGGCAGGTTCAACTGATGACCACGCTGTCGATGCCCCTGATCGCCGATGGCAAGGTGATCGGCACCCTTGGGGTCGACCTCGCGCTCGGCGCCCTGCAAGCTGCCGCGAGCGATGCCCAGCGCACCCTGTTCAACGGTTCAGGGCGCATGCTGATTGTTTCCGACAGTGGCGTACTTGCCGCCTACAGCGCGGATGCGAGCCAGGTCGGCAAAAATATCGACGTTCCGTTGAAGGATGAGGGCAAGGTCGTGCTTGCGGCATTGGCGCAACAAAAACCTGTGGTGCTGGTCGGTGATGCGCTGATTCGCGCTGTGTACCCCGTTGCACCCATCGCCGAAGCGCCGGCGTGGGGAGTGGCCATCGACCTGCCCAAGGATGTCTTGCTGGCGGACTCGATGAAGCTGCAGACCTTGCTTGACCAGACGCAAACCCGGGACACCCTGGAGTCGCTGGTGGTCGCCGTCGGTGCAGGGCTGTTGGGCTTGCTGCTCATCTGGTTCACCGCCTCCGGTGTGACACGCCCGATCAACAGCGTCGCTCGGATGCTCAAGGCGATTGCCAGCGGCGACGGCGACCTCACCCAGCGGTTGGATTACCGCAAGAAAGATGAACTGGGCGAACTGGTGAACTGGTTCAATCGGTTTCTCGACAAACTGCAACCCACCATTGCGCAGCTCAAGCAGAGCATCATCGCTGCGCGCGGCACCGCCGACCAGTCGTCGCACATCGCGCGCCAGACCAGCGAAGGGATGCAGGTGCAATTTCGCGAGATCGATCAACTGGCAACCGCGTCCAACGAAATGAGCGCCACGGCCCACGAAGTCGCCAACAGCGCGTCAAACGCAGCGATGGCGGCCCGGGGCGCAGACCAGGCGTCCAGGGAAGGCATCACCATCATCGAGCGCAGCACCCGTGACATCAACGCGCTGGCCAGCGAAGTCAGCAAGGCCGTGACGGAAGTCGAAGCCCTGGCGGTCAACAGCGAACAGATCGGCTCAGTGCTGGAAGTGATTCGCAGCATCGCCGAACAGACCAACCTGCTGGCCCTCAACGCCGCGATCGAGGCCGCGCGGGCCGGCGAAAGCGGCCGAGGTTTCGCAGTGGTGGCCGACGAAGTACGCAACCTTGCCAAGCGCACCCAGGATTCGGTAGAGGAGATTCGCCTGGTGATCGAGCGCATCCAGGCCAGCACGCGTGGCGTGGTGGCAACCATGCATTCAAGCCAGACTCAGGCCCAGAGCAACGCCAGCCAGATCCACCTGGCGGTGGAGGCGCTCGGTAAAATCAGCGATGCGGTGACGGTGATCAATGACATGAACCTGCAGATCGCAAGCGCGGCAGAGGAGCAGAGCGCGGTGGCTGAAGAGGTTAATCGCAATGTCTCGACCATTCGCGGTGTCACCGAGACATTGACCGAACAGGCGGGCGAGTCGGCGCAGATCAGCAGCCAGCTCAACGAACGGGCCAATCAGCAAATGAAACTGATGGATCAGTTCCGCGCTTAGCGCGTGGCGTGCAGTTGCGCCGCCGTGCAGGCCATCAGGCGCGCGCGCAGACGGGGATGGCGGCGCGGACGGTATGGGACGGTAACTCTGCGAACAGTGCCTGGTACTCCTCGGCAAAATGACTGAGGTGGTAGAAGCCCCATTGGGCGGCGGCATCACCGATGGAGAGGCGGGACGCGAGGGTACACATCAGGGTCCGACGCACGCCATTGAGCCGGACAGAGCGCAAGTAGTTCAGCGGCGTGGTCTCGGCTACCGAGCGGAAGCTGTTCTGCACGGTGCGCCGACTCACCTGCAGGCGTTGGCACAACTCGTTGACGCTGGGCACGTCGATTCTTTCGGCGGTCGCCAGTCGGTGGCATTTCTCGACAATGAAGCTGCGCGTGGAACTGGGGCTGCGTTGGAGCTTGTCGCAGGCCGGGTCGGTGAGCAATTGCAACAACTCACCGAGCAATGCCCGCTCCAGCCCCTGCTCGCCCGCGCTGTCGAGTTCCTCGCCGGCCTCCGCCAGGGAGAGCACGGCGAGCAATCCAAGCCGAGCCTGGGCGAAGCGTTGCGCAGACACCCGGATCACCGGTTGGCGCAGCAACCGACTGATCTCACTGGCCGACGCCGTTTGCTCCAGTACCTGCTCGAACCACTCGCGCTCGAAGGTCACGGACAGCAGTTCCATGCCCATCGGCATATGGAACATGAACTCCTCGCCCCCCTGCAGAAAGAACAGGCTGCTGTCATCGACTTCGCGACCCTGCATGCGCGTCGAACCCGGCACGCTGATCGGCACGGCAAAGCACATCTTGTCTCGCGGTGCCACACCGCGCTGCACCACCCGCTGGTTGATCTGCTCGCGAAACACGTGGCAACGCGCAGTGGTCAGCTGCATCAACGAACTCTCGGCCGGACCGGCCGTCAACTGGCTGTAATCCTGGCTCCACTCCTGGACATTGGCCGCATGGACGTGGATATCGCGAAAATGGCTTATATGATGATTTTTCATAATGTGCGAAAAGCCTCTGCCAATTTTTGTTTTTATTTCAAGCTACCTTGCAATATTCGCACATAGATCAATTACCGCGAAGTTTCTTCTCAAATAGGGCCTTTGGCGGAGCCTGCCGATGGACCGATTCATCATTTGCCGATTCGGGCTAACGGACAGGCACACTCCATGAGAATGATCCACATACTGAAACCGACATTCCAGAGAGTGCGTCATGATTGAGTCCAAACTAGAACCCCTGCATTTCGCGGATGCCCCGCACATTATTTCCAGCACCCTGCCCGGCCCGCTGACCCGCGAAGCGCTGGCGTTGTCGGCGAGTACCGAATCGATGGCGCGCGGCGGCGGCCGTATGCCTATTGCCATGGACCGCGCGTTCGGCGCGACCTTCAAGGACCCCGACGGCAACGCCTACATCGACCTTTCCGCAGGCGTGGGCGTCAGCAGCGTCGGGCGCTGTCATCCGCTGGTGGTAAAAGCCATCCGCGAACAGTCCGAAGTGCTGATGCATGCCCTGGAAATCAACAGCACCCGCCGCACCGAACTGGCCGCCAAGATGTCCGAGATCGCGCCAGAGGGCTTGCGCGGTGACTGCATCACGTTCTTCACGCAAAGCGGCAGCGATGCGCTGGAAGCGGCCATCAAGTTTGCCAAGCGCATCACCGGGCGCCACCAGATCCTCGCCTTCCACGGCGGCTACCACGGCGTGTGGAACGCCTCGGGCGCGCTGACCACCGGCACGGCCTACCGCAAGGGCTACGGTCCGATGATGGGCGGCGTGATTCACGCACCCTACCCCTATGCCTACCGTTTTCCTTTCGACACCACGCAAAAAAGTGCCGAGCAGATTGCCGGCGACTACGTGGACTACCTGCTGAACAGCCCTTACACCGCCGCCGATGACGTGGCCGCCGTGATTGTGGAACCGGTGCAGGGCGAAGGCGGCTACGTGCCGCCCTCCCCCGAATTCCTGCAACTGTTGCGCAAGGCCTGCGACCGCGCCGGCGCGTTGCTGATCGTTGACGAAGTCCAGTCCGGTGCGGGCCGCACCGGCAAGATGTGGGCGGTCGAGCACTCCGGCGTCAAACCCGACATGCTCACCTTCGGCAAGGGTATTGGCAGCGACCTGCCGATGGCCGGGCTGATCATGCGAGCGGACCTCGCCGCACAGATTCCCGACGGTTCGATGCCCAATACCTTCGCCGCCAACTCGCTGTCTGCGGCCGTGGCGTTGACCAATATCAGCATCCTGCAGGACCCGGAACTCGGCCTACTCGATCGCGCCCACACCCTGGGCCTGGAAGCGCAGGAACGTATCCGCGGGTTCAACAGCCCGTTCGTCGGCGAAGTTCGCGGTCGCGGCCTGATGATCGGTATCGAGCTGGTTGAAGACGCCGCCACCAAGACACCGCTCGAAGGCGCCAAGATCGGCCAGCTCATGGGCTACCTGATGAACCACGGCGTACTGATGATTCCCTGCGGGCGTTACAGCAACGTGATGCGTGTGATGCCTTCGCTGACGATCACGCGCGAGCTGTTCTTCAAGGCGTTGGACATTTTCGGCGATGCCCTGGCCTCCCTCAAGGCCTGAGTGCGTCATCTCCAACCCCTCCCATCACGCATGGACACCCACATGACCGAGCACCTGAAACACTTTATCCAGGGCGCGCCCTGCGACGCCAGCGACGGAGCGCGCATCCCCCTCATCAACCCCGTGACCGAACAGGTATACGGCAGTTGCGCAAGCGGCACCGCCGACGATGTCGACCGTGCCGTGGCAGCGGCGCGCGCCCAACTGGAAGGTGGCGCCTGGAGCCAGCTTGACGGCGCCCAGCGCGGTCGGCTGCTATCCAAACTCGCCGACCTGGTGGAGCGCGACAGCGAATCACTGGCCGACATGGACGCCGACGCCATCGGCCGCTCACCGCTCGAACCGCGCCGGATGGACCTGCCCAACGCCATCGCCAACCTGCGCGCGGCCGCCGGCTGGGCCAATCAGCTTGAAGGGCGCACCATTCCCACCGGCGGCTACTTCGGTCGCAAGACCCTCTCGTACACCGTCCGCGAGCCGGTAGGCGTGGTGGGCGCGATTGTGCCGTGGAACTCACCGCTGATGATCACCGTGTGGAAGCTCGCCGCATTGCTGGCGGCAGGCTGTACCGTGGTGATCAAACCCTCGGAAGAAACCCCGCAATCGGCCTTGCACCTGGCGGCGCTGGCGCAGGAAGCGGGATTTCCCGACGGCGTGATCAACGTGGTGACCGGTTACGGTGCGCAGGTCGGTCGGGCCCTGTGCGAACACCCGGATGTGGCCAAGATCAGTTTCACCGGCAGCCCCGAGGCCGGGCGTGAGATCCAGCGCACTGCGGGTGTGCTGTTCAAGCGCGTGGCCCTGGAACTGGGCGGCAAGAGCCCGCAGATTGTGTTCGACGATGCGCCCTTCGACGATGCATTGTTCGGCTGCACACTGGGTTTGTTCGTCAACCAGGGGCAGATCTGTGCCGCCGGCTCGCGCATCCTGGTCCAGCGCAGCCTCGCCGAGCGCTTCGCGGCCGCCCTGGCCGAGGCCGCTCGCTCGATCAAGGTCGGCGACCCTCGCCAGCCTGACATCCAGATGGGGCCGGTGGCCAAGAAAGCGCAATTTGATCGCGTCAACCGTTACATCCAGCTGGGTATCGACCAAGGCGCCTCGCTGCTGGCCGGCGGCGTATCCACCCCTGACCAGGGCTGGTTCGTGCGTCCGACGATTTTCGCCAATGCCCGCAATGACATGGCGATCGCCCAGGACGAGATCTTCGGCCCTGTCGGCACGGTGATCACCTTCGACAGCGAAGAAGAGGCCGTGGCACTGGCTAACGACTCTGCCTACGGCCTGGCCGCCACGGTGTGGACCACCGACCTTGCGCGCGCGCACCGCGTGGCTGCAGCGGTAAAGGCCGGCGCCATCGGCGTCAACTGCTGGAGCCCGCTGGACGCCAACCTGCCGTGGGGCGGCGTCAAGGCCAGCGGTATTGGCCGCGAAGGCGGAATCAGCGGCGCGCTGGCCTACACCGAGGAGAAAGTGATCACCGTGCTGCTGCCTGCCTAGAACAGTCACTGCACCTGCCACCCTCTCGGCCCTGGTCGCAGAGGGTGGGATTCAGCCGTGCGTTTCGACGCCTTGATGATCAATAAAGAGACTGCGATGAACAACCAAACACAAACGGCAATCGATCGGTATCCCGTGTCCCTGCGCATCCTGCACTGGGTGCGTGCCGTCGTCATAGCCGGGCTGCTCTGGGCCGGCTGGCACATGACCGGGCTTGATGATGAAGTCGTGAGTAAATTCACCCTCTACTACCCGTGGCACAAATCGTTCGGCGTGCTGGCGTTTCTGCTGGTGCTGGTACAGATCGCCCTGCGTGTTCGCACCCCGGCCCTTCCGCAGCCACCGCTCACCCTGGCGGCGCATGAGCGATTCCTCTCACGGTTCGTACAACGCTCCATGTACGTACTGATCGTGGCCGTGCCGCTGATGGGGTACTCGATGTCGAGCACCTTCACCATGAGCGACGGCGTGTTCTTTTTCGGCGTCAACCTGCCGGAGCTGCTGCCGAAGAATGACAACTGGTTTGTGGTATTCCAATGGCTGCACAAAGTCCTGGCCTATACCTTGCTGGTCCTGATCGTGCTGCATATCGCGGGCGCGCTCAAACACCGCTTGTTCGACCGCGACCCTCGCAACGACGTACTGCGCCGCATGCTGTGAACGGATACATCCCGGGCACGCGTCTGCGATGAGGCCGGCAGTTGTACCCAAGACGAAAGCCGCGTCCACTGCGGCTTCTGTCGTTGGGCTGTCAGCGGCGCGGCGTCTGCAAGGCGTGGTAGCCGTAATCGGCGCGGGCCTGGCGTAACGGCACGCCCGCCTCGATCGCCGCACGAATATGCTCTTCGGCCTGGTGGATTTCTTCGGCCACCGCCAGCACCTGGCTCAGTGAACCGGATGGAATCACCACCAGGCCATCACCATCACCGCGCAACCAGTCATCGGGTTGTACCCGCACGCCGCCCAGCGTCACGGGTGCCTGGATCGCTTCGACACGCACGCGGTCCTTGCCGGTGCGCATCCAGTTACCTCGGGAAAAGATCGGGTAGCCGAGTTCCAGCGCACGGTCAACGTCGCGGCAGATGCCGTCAATCACCGTGCCGGCCAAGTGTTGGCGCGAGGCGGTCGAGGTCAGCAAATCCCCCCACACGGTGGTGTCCTGCCGTCCCTGATTGTCGATCACCACCACCTGGCCGGCTTCGAGGTCATCGATGTAATCACCCACCGAACCACCGTCCAGGCCAATAGGGCCGTAGCGCAGGGTCCAGGCTTTGCCCGTGAGCTTGAACGTGCGGTCCAGGGGCATGATGTCGGTGCATTGGCAAACGATATTGAGGCGGTCCATCGCATCGCTGAGGTCGGTGCAGCTCAGGGCGTCAAGACGGGTAAAAATAGAGGTTTGCATGATGGGGCCTTCCTTGTGTCCTGTGGGTTAACGCGCGGTGGCGGCGGCACTGAATGCGTGGATTTTGTCGACGATCTGGCGTGACGCCGTCCGGATTGCCGTGCTGGTATTGCCGGCGATGTGCGGCGTCAATTGCGCATTGGCAATAGCGGTCAATGGCGAGGCGAAACGGTCTTTTTCCAGGGCAAAGGTATCGATGGCCACGGCTTTGACGTGCCTGGGAAACTGGCGCATGAAGGCGGCCAATTGCTGCTCGTCGACGATCCCGCCGCGCGCGGTATTGATGAGGATTGAGCCCTGGCGCATCTGCCGGAACTCGGCAGTGCCGAACAAGCCTCGGGTCTGGGGGGTGAGCGGTACGTGGATCGAGACGATGTCCGCCTCGGCCAGTAACTGTTCAAGACCTGCGCGTCGTTCAAGTCCGAGGCTGTGCGCTACCGGTTCGGTAAAACGTTCGGACCCGGTGGCGATCACCTTGATGCCCAGCGCCGCAGCCTTGCGCGCCACCTGCCGGGCAATGCTGCCGGTGCCCACCAGCCCAAGCGTCAGTTCGGCGTATTCGGAGGCAGGTGCCAAGGTGCCTTTTGCCCAATGGCCGTTGTGCGTTTCGGCGTTGTAGTCATCCAGGTCGCGCGACAGAAACAGCGCCTGGGCCAGGACGTACTCGGCAACAGCGGCCGCGTTGGAGCCCGGCGTATTAAGGATCACCACGCCGCACTGCTCGCACGCCAGCCGATCAATATGATTGACCCCTGTGCCAGCCTGGGCAATGGCGCGCAGTGGCGTGGCCAGCGCCGACGAGGTGGCGGCTCGGATCAGGCCGGCGCCCAGGGGGATGTTCAGGCGCGTCTTGAACACGCTGTAACCCCCGGCCTGACTCACGGCGGCGATAAATCCAGGCTCGTCATGGCAGTTGATCTCGGCATAGTCAATGCGCGTGCCGTAGTGCTGCCGAATGCGCTCTTTGTCCGCGAAATAGTGCAGGTTGAGGGTGACGCCCAGGCCCCGTTCGAGAAAGCGATCGACTTCCTCAAACAGTAACGGCGGCCCGGGGGCATCCAGTATCAGGGTGGTCAATGTCATACCGTTGATCCTCTTGGAGGGTAGCGCCTGCCGATACCCGGGTTGCCCCAGGCATCGGGGTTAACCATCGGGTTAATCACCAGGTGAAATGGTGCGCACTTGCAGGATCGACCAGGCCCGCGTCGGTACTCACGGCCGCGAGGAACCCGCTGTAGAAATCATTCAGCGATGAAGACTGGATGAACGAGGGATTGCTTTTGGCGTAGATCAGGAACAACCGATAGATTCGCAGGTTCTTTTCCTTGCGGTAGACCTCGGCCTTGAGACTGGGCCACAGGTTGAGCACGCTGTTTTCCTTGATTTTCCATGGGTCCGCCGGCTCGGTACCGGTGGTGGCCTTGAACACGAAGCGCTTACCTTCAATCACTTCCAGGTGCAGGCTGGCCAGCAACTGTTCGGCCGTGCCGACAGCTTCAGTCTTCAAGGCCTGCGCCAGCGCCAGGATGTGGGCCTTCTCCGGAATGCTGCCGGTCAGGGTCAGCCAGGCGCATTTGAGGTCGGTTCGCGCAATGGCGTAGGCCATCCCTTTGACATAGGTATGAAAGCTCTCATCCTCGTTAAAAGCCTTCGACAGCTGCGTTGCCGGCGCTGGCGCGAACTGCCCGACGCCGATCAGTTCGCTGTGCAACCCACCGGCCAGCAAGGCGCGGGTCCAGGGAATCGCACGAATGGCATCGGGGCGCGACTCGAATACCTTGATGTTGAAGATACGAGAAGGCGGCCGGGTGCCTTTGGCGGTGGCCCTGACCACATCGAATCGCGCCAGGTCGCGCAGCAGGGAAGGCAGCGCAGGATGCTCGAAGAACGTCGCCTGGTAGCGGCGCACTACGTCCCCCCAACGTTGAATCCTGCCGGCAATGACCTCCTCGGACAGCTTCGGCTGGGGCTCGGCGTGCATACGGTACAACTGGCTGAGAAAGTTGACGGACTGGTTGCGGGTCAGCAGATGCGCGCGCATCTCCGCGCAGCCGGCCAGCATGAAGCGGGTTTCCGGGCCCTCCAGCGCGCCGAACTCCTGCAAGGTCTCGGCGATCACCCCATTACACCGTGCGTGTTCCCCGCCCATGATGACGTGGACGACCACCTCGATGCCATAACGGGCCGCGATCAGCTTGTGCTGGTTGGCAATCGCCATGTTCAGTTTGTGCATGGCCTTGCCGCCCTGCTTGCCCGTGTCGCTGGGGCCAAACGTGATGTATTGGCGGTTGCCGCGCGTTGCCAGGTGCTGGCGGTACACCGGGTTTTCGTACACCTCATGCACGGTGGCCAGCGTGCGCTCGGCACCTGCCAGGTCTTCGGGTTGCAGGGCGATGTCGATCCCATCCCGCACCTGGGCCGCTTTCATCAGAAACAGCACCTCCAGCGCGCTGAGGGCCGAGGTGTACTCGGCGATTCCGTGGATTTTCATGCGGTCGCGATAATGGTCGATCATTTCAAACCGTTCCACCGCGTTGCGCGCATCGTGCATGCGGATATAGCTTGGGTCCTGCTCCATCAGCGCAATGTAATCCTGGCCGGCGTATTGCTCGACTTTGCGGGTGTAAAGCGGCGTGGTGCGTTGCAGATACTCCTGCCACAGGCCAGCGGGCGTCTGGGCCGATCCGCCTTCCAGCGCGACCTCAAGTGCGGCCTGACGCGCACGCTCATCCAGTTCGTGATAGTGCCGGCCCTGGCCCAGGCCAATGGTTTCCAGCCACTGGCTGGACAGAATCTCATCGACCACGCTGCTGAACATCTCGGCGTTTTCACGAAACTCGATATCCAGATAGTGAAAGCCAAACGCATGCACCCGCAGCAGCAGACGGTCGATGGCGGCCGGCTGGGTAAAACGAATGCTGCTCAGTGCATCTATCAGTTCGGCGGGACGCTCGAAATGCTCGGGATGATCCCGGCCCACACGGGCACGAATCTCTTCAAGGCGATGCCGTGCGCCGCCGTCCTTGATCAGGCTGTCGATATCGGCGATGTAGCGATTGCGCAGCGCCGTTTCCAGCGCCAGCACCAGGGTTTCGGTGTGCTGGTTGGTGTCATAAGGGCGGCCATCCTTGTCGCCGTATAACCAGGTGAACAAGGTCAGCCATTTTTCCTGCGGCGCCAGGCCCAGGGCGTGATGCACGTCGGGCAACGCGTCATACACACTGTCGGCGTAAAAAATCTGTGATTCGATATCCGTGCCATTACTGCCCGACCACACGGCGTTGTACAGCTCCAGCAGGAGCTGCGCAGTGACTTGAGGCTTTTTGAGGCCACGGTCTTCGACGTGCTGGGCCAGTTTCTGCAAGACCAGCACAACGGAATGCTTGAGCTGGTCAGTCTCTTTGCACAGCACTCCCAGGCTGATATTTACTCCCGCAGGCGCTGTAATCAACTGCGGGTCAAGCGTGAGCAACTGACGAGGCAGGCTGGCCTGCGACGCAATCTGGGTCGCCACGCTCCTGACCGACAATTCGAACAGCAGTTGCTTGATCAGCAACAACTTCCAGAACGCCTCGACGTCTTTGCTGGAACGGGATTCAAAGAACGCCTTGCCCAGGGCAGCGGCCAATTTCGAATCCCCCTTGTCCAGATACGACAGCGTATCGATTTCAGCATAGATTCTCAGGCAGGCGCGGGTGTGCGGGGCTTGGGAAGCATCATCCGTGTTGGCCTTGAGTGCGTGCTCCAGTGCTCGCCATAGAACGTCATGCAGTAGCGCGGGGTTGGTATGGCCGATTGAGGGGCGAGTTGATGCATTTTCCAGTATGGAATTGATCACATGATTCATGGGTTCAAGCCTCGATAATTGTCAAATCCCTTGTTTGCAGTGCGCCGGACAGACACACGCAAAATCATCAATGTCCCAGGCTTAACCCACAGCGTCGCAACGAACGGAAATTACCTGTTCGCCGACAGAAAGCCCCCTAGCCGGTACCGAAAAACGGCTGAAAACTGAAACAAATTGTTACATCCGCCCGCAATAAAACATGGCTTGGATTTCTCCACAAAAGACCTTTTTGGAATAGCCAACTTGAAAATAAAGATAGGAAGCTAATAAAAATAACGGCACTGAAGTCCGGTTAACTGCCTGCATATTTTCTAACGTGCTGATTACTTGACATTAATCTGCAGGCACGAAAACCGGCTGAGCCGAGGGGGATATCGAGTAGGAATCACCCGCGGGCGCAACCTAAATAATTCTTCATAAACACCATTTCCTACTCAGGGAGCAGACATCCTTCCTGCCTGCAAAAGAAAAACCCGGCGCTTGGCCGGGTTTTGTCAGTTCATGCTGTGGGATGAACTACTTCGCACCGCCATTGTTACGGTCGGTCTGGGCGTCCTGATCCGATCCGGGATTGCCCGGCGGGGGGTTCCAATCTTCCGGCTTCTCGCCTGTGCCCTGCTTGGGCTCGGATTCAGCTTGCTCCAGACCTGACGCGTGGCCTTCGCCCAGGTCGGGCACTAGCTTTTCCGGTCCGGGATAGGGCGCTGCGGGACCGTTATTGTCATCGACCATAAATCACCTCTATTTCACTAGCGCGGTTGCGCACAGGGCTAAGTGGGCTGTTCAGACAGAACGTGAGAGTGCCCTTCAGCACGCGCCCGGCGGGATACCGTCCTTGTTGAAATCCTTCAGTCGCTCACGCTCCTCTTCGGTGGAGTGCGCCGGTGTTTGCTCTTCGGGTTCCTTGGGCTTTTCTTCGGTCATGGCTGATTCCTCCAGGTTGTAGAGATTCGGCACTCTGCGGCGCGGGCAGTTCAAAATGAATGGTCGCGCGGGCCGCGACCGTGTGGTTGCGACTCTGCGCGCATACAAAAAAGGCGCTCCGAAGAGCGCCTTTTTTACCGCCGATTGCCTTACTGCAAACTGACCTGACGCAGCTCGGGCTTGGCCTCGCCACCGATCATAATGCGCTTCGGTTTAGCCTCTTCAGGCACCTCGCGCAGCAGGTCGATGCTCAGCAGCCCGTTGTTCAAGGCCGCGCCACGCACTTCGATGTGGTCCGCCAGGCGGAACGACAACCGGAAAGCACGCTGGGCGATGCCCTGGTGCAGGTAAGCGACCTTCTCGTCGGTTTCGCGTTTGCCGCCGGAAACCGTCAATACACCTCGTTCGACCTGGATATCCAGATCCTCCTCGGTCAGGCCAGCCACTGCGATGACAATCCGGTAGGCGTCATCACCGTGCTTTTCCACGTTGTGAGGTGGATAGGAATTCGGAGCCTCGCTGCGCAGCGCCGACTCGAACAGGTCATTGAAGCGATCAAAGCCCACCGATTGACGGAACAGTGGGGCCAACGAAAGGGTAGTAGCCATTTTAAAATCTCCTGAGTTTCTCCAAGTGATTTAGTACGCGACCCGCATTCGGCATCGCGTGATCAAAAATTTATGGACGCTCAAAAGGATTTCAAGGGGGGGCGGAAAAAAATTTTTCTTGGCTGATATCGCTATCGCAGGAACGGCGG
>NZ_CVTO01000026.1:0-8719 GCF_900004715.1 Pseudomonas sp. 24 E 13 | reverse complement strand
GGGCACACACTTGACGATCACATTCACCCGTACTGGGGCGGGCGCGGGCGCAGGTGTTGGCGCAGGTGTTGGTGTTGGTATGGGCGTTGGCGCAGGTGCTGGATCTGGCACCGGCACCGGTACTGGTACTACCGGTTTCTCAGCCTGCGGCGAGGCGACCGTCTGCGCGGTGCCTACTGCGATGACCAGGCTATGGCCAGAGCCGAACGGTATGACCACCGGTGTGTAGGGGCTTTCCAGGGTCTTGATCCCAACCATGACCAAAGGCCAGGTTACCCCGGGCGCGGCCAAGGCCCGGGCCGTGGCAATTTGCGGTTGATATCCAGGCGGCACGGCAACCAGTGTCGACTCGCCTTCCCCCAGTAACGCCGAGACATCGCGCCGGGCTTCCGGCGGCGGGCTGATGGCAGTGCTGCGATATTCAGCGGCCAGGCGCGCGTAGTTCTCGGGCGTGATACGCTTGAAGCTATCGATCCCCTGTTCCTCAAGTGACCGTGGCGGGCCGAAAGCCACGCGTTCGCCCGGCGTCACCTCGCGAAAATACGCTGCGGCCGGCGCGCTCAACACAAACTCGACCATCAGCCGACGCCCGTAGTTGACCACGCGCGCTTCATAGACCTTATTGACCCAGCGCAGCACGTAAATGCGACTGCCGGCGCCGGCGCTGTTGTCGATGGTGCTTGTGATGGTCTCGGCCGTTTCATGCATCACGCTGCTGCCACGCAGGTTGCCCACGCTGCGGCTGATACGGTTGACCGTCTTGTTCAGTACTTCACGGGCAAAACGGGTCTCGTCATCGCTGTTCGGACCCTGCTGCACGGTGGTCGTTACCGGCCCGCCGTTGACGATGGCCAACGTCGGCGGCCCGTAGCTGGTGGTCAGGTTGGTATAGGTTTTATTGGTGGTTTTTTCGGCGATGGTGCGGATGGTCTCGGCATGCAAATCATCGCGGGTGTCGACCGCACTGTCGTCCGACACCTGCTCATCCAGTGTCTGCGCCAGGCTGACATCCAGTTGGCGCCGGGTGCGCCGTCGGCTGATGTCTTTGCGCTCGCCGCGCATCAGGTTTTCGATGGCGGCGATTTCGCCGGGCACATAGCGCAGCAGGCGCTGACGCACCATTTGCAAGTCGCCGATGGAGCACGGCTCAATCCAGCCGCCTACGCTTTGCGGCAGGTCCTTGGCCGAAGGCGACGCCTGCACAGGCGGGTCATTGATGGGCGGTGGCGCAAAAAAACCTTCGGGCAAAGTGATCGACGCCTGCATCAACGCATGCAGTGCCGCTGACGTGAGCGGCGGCGTACCGGGCGGCGGCGCGTAGACATAATCCAGCAGATGGGACATGACCAGCGACCCGCACAGGTGCGGCAGCAACCCTGGCTCGCTCCACGGCGCGACGACCAAGGCGAAATAACTTTCCCAGAGGCGCTCCACATCCGCGCCATAAGCGGGCGGCAGGCTCCCGCCAGAGGCCATGTTGGCCGAGATCCAGGTGCTGACGGTATAGGGATCGTAATCCGACGTGAGCACCGTCTCCTTGAGGCGCGATAACTGCGCATAAGTGCCGGTGCAGAGATCCGCCTGCGTTACAAACTGGTTCTCGTACGGCGTTACGCCATGAATAAAGCCCAGGGCCAGGCTGTCCATCTCGATTCGATTGGAGCAGGCCGAAAACTGGGCGTAAAAACTCTGGGCCGGCACGTTTTGCGGCACCACGTACGTGAGGAAACGCAGTTGTTTCTGGGCCGCACTGATAAGCGGCCATTGGCGGATGTACAAATAGGGGAAGAGCGCACTATCAAGCGCATGCGGCCTGATCGGCTCGGGCGTCGGCCTGGGTGGTTTGGGTTCTGGTTCTGGCCCTGACCCTGGTTCCGGTTCGGGTGATGGTTGGGGGCGGTTTACCGCAAAGCGCGCCAACTCGACATGGCTGGTCTTGCCGGCTGCATCCTCGGCCCCCTGTGTCACCTCCGCCCGCAGAACCGCCACAGCGCTTTCAGTGCCCGCTTCGCGCTTCAAATGCAGCTTGCCATAGGCCAGGTAACCGCCAGCAAAGCGGATGTTGAAAGGCATCGACACGCCCGCAGCCTCGTCGGCATCGAACTCAATGACGATGACATCACCTTGCTTTGGATGATCGATCCGGCTGATGCGCACCCTGACCGCGAGCAACACGCCCGCACTCGTCTCACATTCACTGGCAAAACTGAGCGCACCCTTGGAAGTTTCCCTGTGTGCTACCGCTGCATTTTCCATAAGACATCCCAGGCGTGGATACGGATTGCGGTTCCAGCGTGCAATCTAGTTGCAGCCACTGCCATGCAATAAGTATCACCACGTAACAGGCGACCCGACGTTACCGTAACAATACTTATGGGTGATGGCCTGTTGCCCTAAAGTACCTGCGAAACAACGCCGGTCCAGGGAGTTTGTGCTTAGATTGCAGACATCACTTACACAAAAATAGGGTGTCCGATTTAACAGGGACAAGTTCACGAACGGAAGACATGCAGAAGGTAAGACCCATGTCAGACTTACTCGATTCCAGCGAATACCCTGTGGCTGCCTTTCGGGAGAACGTCACTGGTTTCAGCACCCGCACCGCGAGAAAACGCCCCATGCTCCCGGATGCCATGCCGACACCACCTTCGACCACGCTGGGTGCGCCGCCGGACAAGGCAGAAATCCGCGCTACGCTGCTACAGGTGCTGGCCAACCCCTTGTTTTGCAAGGCCCCCCGACTGAGCCGCCTGCTGCGCTTCCTGGTCGAACGGTATTTGAGCGACACGCTCCAGGACACCACCGAATATGGGATCGGCATTGATGTTTTCGACCGCGACCCGGCCTTTTACAGCACGGGAGACGACCCGATCGTGCGCGTGCAGGCCGGCCGCCTGCGGGAGAAGCTCAAAACCTATTATTCCAGGGACGCCGGCGGCGGCGGCAGTGTGGTCATTTCCATCCCGATCGGAAGCTACATGCCATTGATACGACGCGCCGATGACGCTGTGGCACGCGCACAAACACGCCACCTCCTTGCCGTTCAACCCCTGAAGAATCTCACTGACGATTTCGCCTGTACGCTGTTCGCGCCGGGATTGAACGAAGAGTTGAGCTGCCAACTGTTCAAGGAATTTGGCAACCAGGTCGTCACCTATTCTTTTGCAAAGACCAGTGACGAACAGAGCCAAGCGCCCTTCGCCAGCCACCTGCTGGAGGGTAGCGTGCGTATCGAGGGGGCGCTGATGCGCGTTTCGGTCCGTCTGATCAATGCCGCGACCGGCTCGATCGCCTGGTCCGAACAGCTGGACCGGCACACCAAGCCCTGCATCGCGTTGCAGCAGGATGTGGCCCAGACCATCTGCACCGGCCTGGAGCGCTATTTTTTCTCAACGGCTGACCGATCCACTCACCGCATCTGCCTGGCAACGGCACACCGCGGCCTGTAATGCCGTGTAAGGCGCTGTAATGGTCGCGGTGCTGCGATAGCTGTAGATACTGGCCCATACGCACGCTCAATGGCACAGGGGAAAGACCCGCATGACAATGTCCTACACGCTGACACTGCACAACAAATCCTCCATGCCGTGGATGTTTTATATCTACCCGACGTTACCCGAACAGCACCACGCTACCGTTTCGCTGGTTTGGTACGTCACCCCCTTCAACGTGGCACCGGGTGCTGAAGTCAGCCTCAACTGGACGATTGAATACGGGTTCGTGTGGCAAGCGCACGAAGTGCTCTCTGGCGGAGTCAAATTCAGCGCCGAGGGTCAGATGCCTGGCGATTTGAAGGAGCACAACACCGTCACGTTTTCCGAATTGCACCACACCCCCGTCTTCAGCAAACCTGTTGCAGGCAGCCCGACGGGCTCGATGGTCATCCACAGCGACACATCCGTGCAGGAGAAAGGATTCGTGGTGGGCATCTCCATCGACGGCAGAGATGCCTTCCTCACACCGACCGGGCCGAACCTGACCGCCTCATTCAAACTCGAGAACAACGCGCCCAAGTACTGGATCGCCGCGTGCGACGAAATTGAACTGGGCGCTGTGGTGGATATCGCCGCCAACATCAACAGTTTCGAGGTGGTTTTTCCTGACGGGGTTTATGAGCAGGCTTATAGCCTGGACACGCACAATGTCTGGGCCGCCACCACCCATCCGCCAAGTTGTTTCAAAACTTGACGCATTCGGACGCATCCACCATATTAATAGTTAGCAAACTAACTGTATGCGAACTATCCAGTGTCCCAATCCCTCGAACAACTCCAGATGAACCTCAGCAGCAGCATGGTGGTGGGCGCCCGTAACTGGCGCAAAATCTGCCAGGCCACGCTGGTGAGCTATGGCATCTCTGAAGCCTGCGCCGTGCCGCTGTTGATGATCGGCCGCCTGGGCGACGGTGTGCATCAGGTCAAAGTGGCCCAGGCTTCGGGCATGGAAAGCCCGTCGCTGGTGCGCCTGCTCGACCGGCTGTGCAGCGACGGTTATGTGTGCCGCACCGAAGACATCCATGACCGTCGCGCCAAGGCCCTGAGCCTCACCGAGCGCGGCCGTGAGCTGGTGCAGGCGGTGGAAGCGCAACTGGTGCGCCTGCGCAAGGAAGTCCTGGTGGACATCGCCGCCACCGATCTGGAAGCCGCGCTGCGCGTGCTGCGCGCCTTCGAGGCGGCCGAGGCGGCAGCGCCTTGAACGGATTCTTTACCGGTTTTCCGCCTGCTCGCGACTGGTTCTACGGGGTGCGTACCTTCGCCGCGTCGATGATCGCGCTGTACATCGCCATGCTCATGCAAATGCCGCGTCCGTATTGGGCGATGGCTACGGTGTATATCGTCTCCAGCCCGTTTGTCGGCCCCACCAGTTCCAAAGCGTTGTACCGCGCGATCGGCACCTTGATGGGCGCGGCGGCGGCGGTGTTCTTTGTGCCGATGTTCGTGCAGTCACCCTACATTCTGGTGGTGGTGATCGCCCTGTGGACGGGCACCTTGCTGTTCCTTTCCCTGCATCTGCGCACGGCCAACAGCTACGCCCTGATGCTGGCCGGCTACACCTTGCCGCTGATTGCCCTGCCGGTGGTGGACAACCCCCTGGCGGTGTGGGATGTGGCCGAGGCGCGTACCGAGGAAATCTTCCTCGGTATCGCCGTGGCGGCCGTAGTGGGTGCGATGTTCTGGCCGCGTCGCCTGATGCCGGTGTTCGATGGCTCGGTTGCCAAGTGGTTTACCGACGCCCAGGTCTACAGCCAGCGCTTTCTCACCCGCGATGTGGAGCCTGAAGCCGTCAGCGGCCTGCGCGGCGGCATGGTCGCCACGTTCAACACCCTCGAGTTGATGATCGGCCAGTTGCCCCACGAAGGCGCGCGGCCGCAGACGGTGCGCAACACCAAAGAATTGCGCGGGCGCATGATTCACCTGTTGCCGGTGATTGATGCCCTGGACGATGCGGTGTATGCCATCGAACATCGCGCGCCGCAATTTCTCGATCGGCTCACGCCGTTGCTGCAAGCCGCCAACGCCTGGCTGCAAAGCACCACCGGAACCGCGCCACTGGAACGCTGGCGCGTGCTGCGTGACAAGATCGACGCCGCGCAACCCCAGGGCGCAGCGCTCGACGACCGCCACACGCTGCTGTTCTCCAACGCCCTGTACCGCCTGGGCGAGTGGGTCGACCTGTGGCAGGACTGCCGCAGCCTGCAAGCCGCCATTCAGTGCGAAAGCCAGGACACCTGGCGCGCCGTCTACCGCCACTGGCGCCTGGGCCGGCTCACGCCATTTCTGGATCGTGGCCTGATGTTCTACTCGGCGTTTTCCACCGTCACCGCGATCATCGTCGCCTCGGTGTTGTGGATTTTGCTGGGCTGGACCGACGGCGGCAGTGCGGTGATCCTGGCGGCGGTGGCGTGCAGCTTTTTCGCCTCGATGGACGACCCCGCGCCGCAGATCTATCGGTTCTTTTTCTGGACCGCCATGTCGGTGCTGTTCGCCAGCCTCTATCTGTTCCTGGTGCTGCCCAACCTGCACGATTTCCCCATGCTGGTGCTGGCGTTCGCCGTGCCGTTCATCTGCATCGGCACCCTCACCGTGCAGCCACGGTTCTACCTGGGCATGCTGCTGACGCTGGTCAACACCTCGTCGTTCATCAGCATCCAGGGCGCCTATGACGCGGACTTCCTCAACTTCGCCAACGTCAATCTGGCCGGGCCCGTGGGCCTGCTGTTTGCCTTTGTATGGACCCTGATTGCACGGCCCTTCGGCGCCGAACTGGCGGCCAAGCGCCTGACCCGTTTCAGCTGGCGCGACATCGTCAGCCTCACCGAGCCCGCCACCCTGGCCGAACATCGGCACATGGCCGCCCAAATGCTCGACCGCCTGATGCAGCACCTGCCGCGCCTGGGCCTCACGGGCCAGGACACCGGCACCGCCCTGCGCGACTTGCGCGTGGCGCTGAACCTGCTCGATCTGCTCGCCTACTCGCCGCGCATCCTCGGCGTGCCGCGCGTGCTGCTCAACCAGGTGGTGGAAGGCGTGGGCGGTTATTTCAAGGCCTGCCTCAAGGCCGGTGAACGCTTGCCCGCGCCCAGCGGTCTGCTGATGACCCTGGACCGCACGCGCCGCGCCCTCAACGGCCAGGGCCTGCAAGACGCCGATGACACGCGCCTGCACCTGCTGCATGCCCTGGCCGGCCTGCGCCTGGCGCTGTTGCCCGGCGTGGAGTTCATTGGCGGCACGGAAATCGAAGCGCCGTTACCGGATGGAGCGCCCTTATGATCGGTGACCTGGATATCAGCGGCGTCTTCCTGCCCACGCTGCTGGTGCTGATGGGCATTACCTATGTGTTGTTTCTGGTGCTGCACGGGCTGTTGACGCGCATGCACTTCTATCGCCTGGTCTGGCACCGGGCATTGTTCAATGTGGGGCTGTACGCGCTGTTGCTGGGCGCGGTGGACTCACTCAGTCGATATCTGATGACATGAAAAAACCTTTTTTGACTATCGGCCGTGTCGTCCTGACGCTGTTGATCGTGAGCTTCGCGGTCGTCGTGGTGTGGCGCATGGTCATGTACTACATGTTTGCGCCCTGGACCCGTGACGGCCACATTCGCGCCGACATCGTGCAGATCGCCCCGGACGTGTCCGGGCTGATCCAGCGTGTCGATGTGCACGACAACCAGTTGGTGAGCAAAGGCCAGGTGCTGTTCGCCGTCGATCAGGACCGTTTCAAGCTGGCCTTGCGCCAGGCCCAGGCCGCCGTAGCCGACCGCCAGGAAACCCTGGCCCAGGCCCAGCGCGAGTACAAGCGTAACCGTGGCCTGGGCAACCTGGTGCCCAGCGAGCAACTGGAAGAAAGCCAGTCCCGCGTGGCCCGTGCCCAATCGGCCCTGGCCGAGGCGCAGGTGACGGTGGATTCGGCCCAGCTCAATCTCGACCGCTCGGTGATCCGCAGCCCAGTGGACGGCTACGTCAACGACCGCGCGCCGCGTGCCCAGGAATTCGTCACCGCCGGCCGCCCGGTGCTGTCGGTGGTGGACAGCAACTCCTTCCATATCGACGGCTATTTCGAAGAAACCAAACTGGACGGCATCCATGTCGGCATGGGCGTGGATATCCGCGTGATCGGCGACAACGCCCGCCTGCATGGTCACGTGCAGAGCATCGTCGCCGGTATCGAGGACCGCGACCGCAGCAGCGGTTCCAACCTGCTGCCCAACGTCAACCCGGCGTTCAGCTGGGTGCGCCTGGCCCAGCGGATTCCCGTGCGTATCGCCTTTGATGACGTGCCGGCGGACTTCCGCATGATCGCCGGGCGTACCGCGACCGTGTCGATCATCGACGACAAGGCCAATGCCGGAGACCAGCCATGAAGCAACTGCTGGCCACCGCTGCGTTGGGGGTGTTGCTGTCGGCCTGCCAGGCGGTAGGCCCGGACTACAAGTTGCCGGACACGGCCGCCGTCAACCGTGACGACCTGCAAGGTGCCATCGCCGGCGAGGGCAATAACGTGGTGTCGGCGCCCGTGCCGACGGACTGGTGGAAACTGTACAAAGACCCGCGCCTGGATGAACTGGTGCGCCAGGCCATGGCCTCCAACACCGACCTGCGCGTGGCTGCGGCCAACTTGCAACGCGCGCGCTACCAGACCCAGCAGGCCGAATCCGCCGGCGGCTGGAGTGCCGGGGCCAAGGCTGAAGCGCAGCGTTTGCAGGAGTCCGGCGAAGCCTTCCTGCTGGCGGACAAAGTGCCGGTGGGCAACATCGGCAGCGTAGGCATCACCACCTCGTATCAATTCGACCTGTTCGGCACCTTGCAGCGCGGCATCGAAAGCGCCCAGGCCAACGCCGATGCGGCCCAGGCGGCCGCTGATATCGCGCGCATTACCCTGGTGGCCGATGTGGTGCGTGCCTACACCCAGGTCTGCGCCGCCAACGAAGAGCTGGCCATCGCCAACGAGTCCCTCGACCTGCAAGCCCAAAGCACCAAGCTCACGCAACGCCTGCGCGACGCCGGCCGTGGCGATGAAACCCAGGTCACGCGCTCGCAAACCCAATACAAATCCCTGCGCGCCGATATGCCGCGCTACGAAGCGGCGCGTCAGGCCGGGTTGTTCCGTCTGTCGATGCTGCTGGCCAAGCCCCTTGATCAATTGCCGGCCGGCACCGGCAGTTGCGCCGAGCTGCCGCACATCGCCCAGCTGTTGCCGGTGGGCGACGGTGCGACGTT
>NZ_CVTO01000020.1:0-32614 GCF_900004715.1 Pseudomonas sp. 24 E 13 | reverse complement strand
TTGGCCAGGGCCAGGCTGAGGGCGCTGTGCACCTCCTCATCGGTTTCGGCGGCGACCTGCTGGTCGAGGAATTTCAGTTGCGCAGGCACTGCGCTTTTTTGCAGGGTACGCGCAGCACTCAAGCGCACCTTGGGGTCGGCGGCGAGCAATTGCTGGCTGGCTTGTACATTGTCGATCAGGCCGCGCAGGCGGTTGTTCAGGCGCACGGTTTTGGTTTCGCCGTTGAGCGTGAGCTGGCCTTGCTGCAGGGCGTCCACCAGCTCGATGCGCGCAGGATCGGGGTTGGCGGCCCACGCCTGGAGGAGTTTGGCTTGCTGCACCGGGTTGGCGGCAAGGAAGTCGTCGGCGTCGCTGGCGTGTGCGGCCAAAGGCAGCAACAGCAGCAATGCCAGGAAGCAGCGTTGGAGGGCAGTGGGCATACACAATGTCCTGATCATGCGGGGACAGTGTGGGAGGGGGCTTGCCCCCTCCCACATTTTTAGCCTGTGGTGGGGCTTCAGTTGCTCTTCACGGCGTAGTCTGGTTTTTTGTCATTGCCCGGAATGTACGGGCTCCACGGCTGCGCCCGAATCGGCGCTTCGGTCTGCCACACCACCGAGAACTGCCCGTCGGCCTGGATCTCGCCGATCATCACCGGCTTGTGCAGGTGGTGGTTGGTCTTGTCCATGGTCAGGGTGAAGCCCGACGGCGCGGCGAAGGTCTGGCCGGCCAGGGCTTCACGCACTTTGTCGACGTCGGTGGACTTGGCTTTCTCCGCCGCCTGGGCCCACATATGGATGCCTACGTAGGTGGCTTCCATCGGGTCGTTGGTCACGGCTTTGTCCGCGCCCGGCAGGTTGTGTTTCTTGGCGTAGGCTTTCCAGTCGGCGACGAATTTCTGGTTCACCGGGTTCTCCACCGACTGGAAGTAGTTCCACGCCGCCAGGTTGCCCACCAGCGGCTTGGTGTCGATGCCGCGCAGTTCTTCTTCACCCACGGAGAATGCCACCACCGGTACATCGGTTGCCTTCAGGCCCTGGTTGGCCAGTTCCTTGTAGAACGGCACATTGGAGTCGCCATTCACGGTGGAAATCACTGCGGTCTTGCCGCCGGCGGAGAACTTCTTGATGTTGGCGACGATGGTCTGGTAATCGCTGTGGCCGAACGGGGTGTAGACCTCTTCGATGTCCTTGTCCGCCACGCCTTTGGCATGCAGGAACGAGCGCAGGATCTTGTTGGTGGTGCGCGGGTACACGTAGTCGGTGCCGAGCAGGAAGAAACGCTTGGCGCTGCCGCCTTCCTCGCTCATCAAATATTCAACCGCCGGGATCGCCTGCTGGTTGGGTGCCGCACCGGTATAGAACACGTTCGGCGACATTTCCTCGCCTTCGTATTGCACCGGGTAGAACAGCAGGCCATTGAGTTCTTCGAACACCGGCAATACCGATTTGCGCGACACCGAGGTCCAGCAGCCGAACACCACCGCGACCTTGTCCTGGGTCAGCAACTGCCGGCCTTTTTCCGCGAACAGCGGCCAGTTGGACGCCGGGTCCACCACCACCGGCTCAAGCATCTTGCCGTTCACACCGCCCTTGGCGTTGATCTCGTCGATGGTCATCAGCGCCATGTCTTTAAGCGAGGTTTCGGAGATCGCCATGGTCCCGGACAACGAGTGCAGGATGCCGACCTTGATGGTCTCGGCGGCCTGGACGGTCCAGGTCAAGCCCATGGCCGCAATGGATGCCGACAGGGTGAATGCCTTGATCAAACTGCGACGCTTCATAGTGCGATCTCCGTGAACTCAACAAGGGTGTGAAGGACAAGTTGAGCAGGAGATTGCAAGCGCTGTGCCGAGTCGCCAAACCCCATGAAATGCTTGGTTTGCCCGCGTTTTTGCAAGCGTGACGCACCAGGAAATGGCAGGCGCAAGTGTCGGTGCGTGGCTGTGCGCTACAACGGGGCGCGCTCAGCGCCTGCGCATCAAGCCGATAAAAAACAGCCCGCCAATCGCTGCCGTCGCCACGCCAATCGGCAGGTCTTCAGGGGCGATCAGCGTGCGTGCCGCGACGTCGACCCATACCAGGAACACACTGCCCAGCAGCACGCACACCGGCAGCAAGCGCCGGTGCTCGGCGCCTACCAGGCGCCGGGCGATGTGCGGCACCATCAGGCCGACAAAGCCGATGGAGCCGCTGATCGACACCAGCACGCCGGTCATCAGCGACGCGATCAAAAACACCTTGAGCCGCACGTTGCGTGCGTTCAGGCCCAGGGTCACGGCGGTCTGTTCGCCGGCCATCAGGGCATTGAGCGGGCGCGCCATGCCCGACAGCAGCGCCAACCCAAGCACCACGGTGGCGGCGGGAATCGCCAGCAGTTCCCAGCGCGCCAGCCCCAGGCCGCCGAGCATCCAGAACATCACCGCTGAGGCGGCGCGGTGGTCGCCCATGAACAGCAGCAGGTTGGCCACCGCCATCATCACGAATGACACCGCCACGCCGCACAGCAGCAGGCGATCACTTTCCAGGCGGCCATTGCGACTGGCCACGGCCAGCACCACCAGCATGCTCAGCAGCGCGCCGATAAAGGCCGCAATGGGCAGGGTCAGCAGGCCGATGACTTCGCCCACATGCAGCACCACGATCACCGCACCGAGGGTGGCGCCGGAGGTCACGCCGAGCAAATGTGGATCGGCCAACGGGTTACGCGTCACGGCCTGCAACACCGCGCCGATCAACGCCAGCCCGGCGCCCACCAAGGCGCCGAGCAGCATGCGCGGCACGCGGATCAGCCAGACGATATGTTCCTGGCCCGCGCTCCAATCCACTTCACCGATGCCGCACGTCTTGTGCAGCAGGATCCGCCACACCACGTCCACGGGCACCCGCGCCGAGCCGAACCCCAGCGAGATCACGCAGGAGATCAGCAAAAACGCGCCCAGGGCACTCAGCAGCAAGGCGTAGCGACGGTCGATCATTCGCCGTGGAACCCCTTGGCCAGGGCTTGCACCGCCAGCACGTTGTCGATACCCGGCGTGGCCTGCACGTACGGGATCACGATAAAGCGCTGGTTCCTGATGGCGTCCACCGATTGCAGGGCCGGGTTATCGAGCAGAAATTGCTCTTTCTGTTTGGCCGTGATTTCGCTGTAGTCGACGATCACGATCACCTGCGGGTTGCGTTCCACCACGGTTTCCCAGTTGACCCGGGTCCAGCTGGCGTCGACGTTGTCGAGGATATTGCGCCCGCCAGCGGCGTCGATTAACGCGTGTGGCATGCCCAGGCGTCCTGACGTCATGGCGCGGTCTTCGCCGCTGTCGTAAAGAAACACCCGTGGCTTGTCGGCGGGCAGGTCTTTTTGTACCTCGGCCACCTGCGCCTGCATCTGGGCGATCAGCGCGTTGGCACGGTCTTGTACGTCGAAGATCTTGCCCAGGTTGCGCAGGTCGTTATAGGTGTCTTCGAGTGTGGCAGCGGGGCGCTTCATCACGAACGCACACGACTCGGTCAGCTCATACACGTTGATACCCAAGGGTTGCAGGGTGTGCGGCGTGAGGTCGCCGCCCACGCGCATGCCGTAGTCCCAACCGGCGAAGAAGAAATCCACGTTGGCATTGAGCAAGGTTTCCACTGATGGGTACTTGCTCGCCAGCTCCGGCAGGCCGTCGAGGATCGCGGCCATGTCCGGCGGCACTGACTTCCAGCCCGTCACGCCGCTGTAGCCGGCCATGTGTGGCTTGAGGCCCAGGGCGAGCATCATCTGGGTCATGTTGATGTCGTGGCTGACCGCGTGTTGCGGGGCTTGCTGGAAGGTCACGTCGCGGTTGCAGCTCTTGATGGTCAGCGGGTAGTGGGTGGCTTCGGCGAGCGCTTGGGCAGTGGCGAACATCAGGGCGAGAGACAGCAGGGCGCGCAGGATCATGGTTGGGTTATCCAGGTGATTCGGGGGTAGCCGGACAAGGGATGGGTGTCGATCAGGGCTTGGACGCCAAACACGTCGCGCAGCAACGCGGCGGTCAGCACTTCATGGGGCGTACCGCTGGCGACGATGCGCCCATGATGGATCACGTACAGGCGATCACAGAACGCGGCGGCCAGGTTCAGGTCGTGGATGCTCGCCAGGGTGCCGATGTTCAACTGCTTGACCAGCCTTAACAGCTCCAGCTGATAGCGCGGGTCGAGGTGGTTGGTCGGCTCATCGAGGATCAGCAGTTGCGGTTGCTGGGCCAGGGCGCGAGCCAGGATGACGCGCTGCTTTTCACCGCCCGAGAGGGTGGCGAACGCATGGTCTGCGAAACCCTGCATCCCCACCGACTGCAGTGCGTTGCGGATCAGTTGCTGGTCGTGCTGGGTGTCGCTGTCGAACAAACCCTTGTGGGGCGTGCGGCCCATGGCGACCACTTCATCCACGCGCAAGCCGAACGCGTCGGGGAATTCCTGCAGCACCACCGCGATGCGTCGCGCACACCACTTGGCGCTTTGCTTCCAGACGTTCTGGTGCTCAAGCATTACCTCGCCGCGCTCCGGCCGGGTGAATCGATAGGCGCAACGCAACAGGCTGGTCTTGCCGCTGCCGTTAGGCCCGATCAGGCCGACAAACTCCCTGGCAGCGACCTGCAGGCCGGCGTCACGCAGTTGGAACCGGTGAAGGCAGTGGTCGTGGCCGGGTGGAGTCCAGGCCAGGTCGGTGAGGGTGAGCGAGGTCATTAAAAGGTGTAGTCGGCAGTAATGAACATGGAACGAGGTACACCCAGAATCCACTGCTGCCCATCGTTGTACTGGCTGACTGCGTAAGTGCGATCGAACAGGTTGTTGAGTTGCAGGCCCAGTGTGGTGTTGCGCATGGCGTTCCACGACAGCGTTGCATCGACCACGGTGTAGCTCGGCAACTCGTTCTGGTTGGCCATGTCGGCATACCGTGCATCGACATAACGCACACCGGCACCGGCACGCACGTTGTCGGTCACGGCCTTGCTCAGCCACAGGTTGGCGGTGCGGCGCGGCACGTCCACTGGGCGGTTGCCGTCGCGCGACACCTGCACGCCGCCGACGTCCTGTTTGAAGTCGTCATACTGCGCTCGCACGATGGCGGCGTTGGCTTGCAACTGCCAGGCGTGAGGCAGTTGCAGGTCGAGGCTGGCCTCCAGGCCGTTGGAAGATTGTTGGCCGACTTGCTGTTTGAACCCCGGGACGCCCGGCACGTCCGTCAGCAGCTTATCCTTGACGATGTGGTAGGCCGCCAGGGTCCATTCACCCCGTGCGTCCCAGAATGCTTGCTTGATACCGACCTCGGTCTGCCTGGCGCTGGACAGGTCGAACTGCTGCTGGCTCGGGCTCAGGGAAATCAGCCCGCCGACGCCGTCGGTGCTGGTGGCGTACTGGCCGTAGACCGAAGTCTGCGGGGTGATCGCGTAGACCAGGCCGGCTTTCCAGTTATTGCCGGTGAGGGTTTTGTCGGATTGGCCACCGGTGCGCAGATCGTCGCGGTCGATGTGCGCGTAGTCGCGGCGGACGCCGGTGACCAGCGCGAGTTTATCCGTGAGTTGCAGGCGGTTTTCCGCGAAGCCGGCCACCGTCCTGGTGGTGGTGGCGAACACCGGTTTGAACGGGTCCTGGCTGGCAAATGGCGCAGGCGCCGGGTGATACAGGTCGACGGGTTGGCCGGTTTGCGCCACGTCATTAAACGGCGTGTTGCTCGCCAGGCGGAAGCGGATGCGGTTGTATTCCACGCCTGCCACGGTCTGGCTGTCGAGGCCGAACAGGGTGTGCTTGAAGGTGAAGGTCTGGCGGTCGCCCACCTGTTCCTGATCGTGCTTGATCCCGAAGTTGCCGCTGCGGGTCAGTTGGCCGTTGGTGAAGTTGTAGTTCTCGGCGTTCTGCCAGCGACGCTGGTTTTTCAGGTAGTACAGCTCGTTGGTGGCGCTGACGTTATCGCTCGGTTGCCACTCGCTGGTCAGGCGTGTCCACTGGTCGTTGTAGTGCTGGGTGTCGTTGCTGACGTTGTAGTTCTTGTAGCGCAGGCCCTTGTGCAACTGGCCGTTGATCAGGGGCGTGCCGAAGTAGTTTTGTGGGCGCTGGTCGCCGTAGTCACTGGCCAGGGTGAAGCTCAGGTTGTCGGCCGCCTGCCAGCGCAGGGCGCCGCTGATGAAGTCGCTGCTGGCGTCGCCACGGTCGATGAAACCGTTGCTGCGCAGACGGTTGAGGTTCAGGCGGTAGCTCAGGGTATCGGTCAGTGAGCCGCCACTGTCCAGGGCTTGTTGCTGGCGGTCGTAGGAACCGTAGCCGAGGCGGATGCGGTTTTCGATCGCGCCCGCGAAAGGCTTTTTCGGGACCGTATTGACCACCGCGCCGGTAGCGCCTTCGCCGTACAGCACCGAGGCCGGGCCGCGCAGCACGTCCACCCGTTCCACCGCCCAGGTGTCCACCGGGAAGGTCGAGGTGCCCATGCCGGTGTACATGCGGTTACCGTCGTACAGTTGCATCACCGAGCTTTGGCCGGTAAAGCCACGGGCTTGCAGCGAGGTGCCACCGTCGCCCGGGGTGCCGGTGCGGGTGATGCCGGTGGCGCGGGAGATGGCGTCCTGCACGCTGGCGTCGCCACGTGCTCGGATCTGCGCGCCGGTCTGGCTTTCTACGCTGCCGGGAGTTTGCAGCGCCGTCAGGTTCAGGCGCGAACCGGCGGTAGTCGGCGTATTGAGCTCGACGCGTTCGTTATCCACTGCCGGTGCCGTGATGGCGCTCTCGGGCAGGGTCATGGCCTGGGCGTTGGTATGCAGGGCGAGCAGGCACAGGCCGCACGCTAGGGAGTTGTTCATCGGTCGATTCAATCGCTTCTTGAAGGGGGGCTCGCCGCAGGGCGCGGCGAGCAACGATAACGCAGAAAGTGTTATAAGTTAACACTTATTGGCTGCGCGACAACAGTCGCGCAAGGCTACACAAGCCCGCAGCGTCGGGCATCTCGCCTGTTTCATGCTTAACCTGAGGCAGATTCACCTTGGGCAAAAAAGCGTGACAGCACCAGGCGATCCAGCGCCCACACCAGAATCAACGATGCGCCCACCAACGGGAAAATGATCGCCAGCCCGAGCATGATCACCATCGCGGTTTTCCACTTCGGCACGTCATGACGCAGCGGCGGCACACCCAGCCCGCCCTGTGGCCGACGCTTCCACCAGATCACCACGCCACTCACCGCACTGAGCAGAATCATCAGGCAGATCACCAGCACGATCAGTTGATTGATCCAGCCGAACATCTTGCCTTCGTGCAACATCACGCCGGTCTCGGTGGCGCGTGCGACCAGGTTGTAATGCTCCCAACGCACATCGGCCAGGACCTTGCCGGTGTACTGGTCTACATGCAGGGTGGCGTCATTGCGCGGGTCGTTGGCGAACACCGCGACGGTGAATACCCCCGTGGCGGTGGTGGGGAAGGTGATGCTGTAGCCGGGCTCGACCTTGCGCGCATTGGCCAGGTCGACCACCTGTTGCAGGCGCACGGTCGGCGCGGCGGGGCCTGCATGCATGGCGCCGTGGTTCATGTGTTCGGCGTGGTCGCCGGACATCGGCATCGGCGTGTTTTCCAGGGCCCAGGGCACGGTCTGTTGGGTGGCCGTGTTGAGCACGCGTGCCTGCTGGTCGGACTGCGGCACGTTGTTCCACATCGCCGCCGGAAAAGTGTTCCACAGGGCGGCGTATTGCTTGCCCCAGAAGCCCGTCCAGGTCATGCCGCTGAGCAGCATCACCAGCAAAAACGCTGCGCCCCAGAAACCGGCGACGGCGTGCAGGTCGCGCCAGAACACGCGGCCACGGCGGTTGAGTCGGGGCCACAATATGCCGGCCGATGACTTGCCGCGCGGCCACCACAGGTACAGGCCTGACACCACGAGCATTACGCCCCAGCCGGCGGCGAGCTCTATCAGGCGATCACCGGTGGTGCCGATCATCAACTCGCCGTGCAGGGCGCGGGCGATGGCTTGCAGGTTGTATTTGGCGTCCTGCTCACCCAGGACGGTGCCGCGATACGGGTCGACGAATACGCTGATTTCGCGGCCCTGGTTATGCATCACAAACTGTGCGCTGCTGGTGGCATCGGCGGGCGGCAGGTACTTGCTGATCGCAGCCTGGGGGTAGGCGGCTCTGGCGCGTTGCACCTGCTCGTCGGCGCTCAGCGCGTGTTCGGCGGCGGGAACGCTGAGCAGGTGGCCGTACAGCAATGGGTCGAGCTGGGGTTTGAACAGGTAGATGATGCCGGTCAGGGCCAGCAGCACCATGAAGGGGGCGACGAAGAGGCCGGCGTAGAAGTGCCAGCGCCAGGCCAGGTTGTAGAAGGAAACTTTTTGTTGAGTGCTCATCAGGGCTCCGCAAGGCTTTTGATTTTTTGTGTCAGTTACACCGCTATCGGGGGCAAGCCCCCTCCCACATTTGAAACGCAATCCAATGTGGGAGGGGGCTTGCCCCCGATGCTGTTAGAAGCTCATATCCACCTTGGTCCAGAGCGTACGCCCCGGTTCCTTGATGGCCTGCGGGTCGCTTGCCGGGTAACCGAACCCGGCATTCCCCGCCAGGTTCAAATGCTCGGCGTATGCCTTGCCAAACAGGTTGTCGACCCCGCTGCTGACCTTGAAGTGCTTATTGATGCGGTACGCGGCGTTGAGCGAGAACACGCCAAAACCGCCGCTTGTGTCGTAGTCCTTGCCGACCACGTTGCCCTTGTTCGGGTCGATGCGGTTCTGCGCCGCGACCACCCGCCACAACGCGCCGGCACTCCAATCGTCCTGGCTGTAGGTCAGGCCCAGGCGCGCATCCAGCGGCGGCATCTGCGGCAGGGCGTTGCCGTCGCTGCTGTTCTTGCCCCAGGCGTAGGCCAGGCTGGCATCGGCTTTCCAGTGAGTGGTCAGCTTGTACGCCGCGCCCAGTTCACCGCCCATGATGCGTGCGTCGACATTGCGCGCCTGGGAGGTGGTGCCCATCATCCCGGGCCGGTAGTCGAACAGGATGAAGTCGCGCACCTGGCCGACATAAGCCGAGGCCCAGGCGTCAAGGTTGGCGGTTTTGTATTGCGCGCCAACATCCAGCTGGGTGGTCTTCTCCGGCTTAACGCCGTCGAAGGCATTCACCGAGCCGGCCGCGCCGGTGTTGGGGGAGAACAGTTCCCAGTAGTCCGGGAAGCGTTCAGCGTGACCCAGACCCGCATAAACGGTAGTGGGCGTGTCCGCAAGATCATGCTCAAAGCGCACGAAGCCCGAGGGCAAGGTGTCTGCGCGGGTGGCGTCGGCGGTGGGGTTGGCACGGCTCATCATTGCCGAGCCGGTGCGTTGGCGAAAATCTTTTGCCGAGGCACGATCCAGGCGGGCGCCGGTGATCAGGCGGTCAGTGTCGGCGGCGTACCAGGTCAGTTCACCGAATACGCCGTAGTTGTGAAAGTTGGCGTCCTTGCTGCGCGGCAGGTCCTTGTAGGTGTCGATGCCCATGCTGCTGCGCGCGCGGTGTTCGTTGGTCTGTGCGTCCAGGCCGCCGATCAGTTGCACATCGGCCCAGCGCCAGGTCGCCTTGATCCGCCCACCGAGGGTGCGCCGATCGACGTTGGAGGCCATGGGCCCGGCCATCATGCCGGTGCCCGAGGGGACGCGCAGGCTGTAGTTGTCCATGACGTGGTCGGCGTAGTTGTAGTAGACCTGGGCCTCGACCTTGTCCAGCACCTCGCCGATATTGGACTTTTCGAAACGCAGGCCGAGGCTTTCGCGCAGGAACTGCGAGCCGTCCATGCCGCGCCCGGCATAGCGCGCTTCGCCATCGCCACGGCCGGCGGTGAGTTCCAGCAGGGTGTCGGCGTCGGGGGTGAAGCCGACGGCCACATCGCCATTCCACTTGTCATAACGCGAGGCCACGCGGTCGTTGTTGCCGTCCTTGTAGTCGTCGGCATGGGCCTGGTTGCCGATCACCCGCACATAGCCCAACGGCCCTCCGGCAGCGGCATCGATGACCTTGTCGAAACGCCCGTTGGAGCCGGCCAGCACACTGGCATTGACCCGGGTGCCCAGCTCGCCGAACTGCTCGGGCTCGCGCTCGAACAGGATCGTACCGGCTGACGCGCCGGGGCCCCAGAGCACGGTTTGCGGGCCTTTGATCACGGTGAGCTTGTCGTAGGTTCCCGGCGAGATATACGAGGTGGGCGCATCCATGCGGCCCGGGCAGGCGCCGAGCATCATGCCGCCGTTGGTAAGGATATTCAGGCGCGAACCGAACATGCCGCGCAACACCGGGTCACCGTTGGTGCCGCCGTTGCGCACCAGGGCGAAGCCGGGGATGGTCTTGAGGTAATCGCCGCCATCGCTGGCGGGCACCGGCTGGCGTGGATCCTTGGGGTGGGTGACAACGGTGAGCGGCGAGCTGGGGGCGATCGCGGTGACGACCGTGGGGCTCAGCTCGTGTTCATCAGCATGGGCGTGTGGCGCAAGCAGCGCGCCGCACAGAACGGCGAAAACCGGGGCAGCGCCCAATCGGGTGTCAGCAGAAAACCTGGACATGAAAAATTCCATCAATCAGTCGTAAACAACACGGCCAGCAGCCTGCGGCTGTCTGTTTGAAGTCGGCCGGGGTGAAGTAGCGCGGTGAAGGGCTTACGACGCGATGGGCGGCGCACGACTGCGCGCGCCGGGGAAGATGCTCTGCCGGGCATGACCCAGGCGCGGGGTGGGAATGAGCGCGTTGGCGGGCGGCGGGGTGCCGAGGGTGATGTAGGAGACGCTGCCCGGCAGGGCCGGGCAACTGAACAGCAGGCTGCAATAGCCGCATTTTTCCCAGAGGACATGATGTTCGTCGGGGGCTTTGCTCGGCTTGGGCTCGCCGTGGCACGCGGGCATGTCCATGGACATACCCGCGTGATGATTCATCGGCATCGCCTGGGAAATCAGCGGACCGATAAAGATCATCAACATGGCGAACAGGCTGACCCAACTGCCGCGCATCAAGCGGCGGCGTGGAGACAACCTGGCGCTGCGGGCGCCCATCGGGGGAGTCCTACTGGGCGTGCTTATGCTCGTGAGCGGTCATCGGCGGCGACTTCTGAACCGATACGTTCACCTCGACCTTGCCGGCTTTTTCAAACGTCAGGGTCAGTGGGAATTGCTTGCCATCGGCCAACAGGCTGCGGTCCTTGAGGCCCAGCAGCATCACGTGATAGGCCATCGGCGCGAACGTCAGCTCGCCCTTGGCCGGTACGGCAACGCTGGGCACTTGCTGCATCTTCATCAGGTCGCCCTGCATCACATGCTCGTGCAGCTCGGCTTTTTCGGCCACGCTGGTTTCAACGCCAAGCAGGCGATCCGGGGCAGTCCCGGTGTTATGAATAACAAAGTACGCCGCGACCGTGGGCGCATTCGGTGGCAACTCCTGGGACCAGGGGTCGCTGACCAACAGGTCACCGGCCTTGTAGTCCTCGGCATTGGCAGCACTGAACACCGGCAGCAGCAACGCCGCCAGAAGCAGGGAAGATTTGAGCATGGCAGTTCTCCGGAACGGTTCTAAACGCAGTTCACTTGCGAAGAAGATCAGACCGTTGGAGAGGCGCGGGGATTGAGGCTCGGCCATTGCCGGCGCGGGGCGGGATTGCGCAACACGCGCGGCGGCAGGCTCTGCAGCGCTTGCTGGCGCGTCACATACAACTGCGGCGCATGCCCCGGCAACGCCACCCACGGCGCCGAGCCCGAGCAACACCAGCAATGCTGCATGGCGGAGTGATCGTCCGGCGCTGTCGGGATTTCCAGCTGGCCCAAGGCAATGGCCTGCAGGCTGGCGCCATTGGACGAACAGAACCCACCCAACAGCAGGCGCTTGACCGGATCATCGGTCTGCTGCATCGCACTGGCCAGCGGCATGGCAAACGCATTGAACAGCACTGCAAGGCAGGCGATCCAGGCAATTGCAAAGCGTTGACGGGCCATGGCGGATAATCCGTAGGGTTAAACGATCAGGCGGGTATTTAGCCTGATCGGGGGGGATAAGTAAAAACGCGTGGTGTGGTTTGGTGTCGCAGTGTCGGGTTTGAGGATAGACGGGGAATTGAGTGGGTGCCGAACTTCAAGGCTGCGCAGGTCAACTGTGGGAGGGGGCTTGCTCCCGAGTGCGGAGGATCAGCCAGAAAATCAGTGACTGACGCACCGCTATCGGGGGCAAGCCCCCTCCCACATTGCCTGTAGCACCGCTGATGCTGGTTGTTGTACCAATTATGCAGCGGGAACTCCGTGCACCTGCATGTCGACACCTAAGGCTTTTCTGATCACTGCAAAAATCGCGGCGAGGTTATCCATGCTTGGATTACCGCTGGCTGAGAGCATTCGGTGCAGGCTTTTACTCGGTTTGGCAGTTTCTTTCGCAAGTCCTTCAAAACCCACCGTGGCGTTGACCAAATCACGCAGAATCACGCGGGAAACTTCCGGCTCACCGTTGAGAAACAGCGTAGCGGCCTCGTCGAGAAGAGCTTGGGCAAATGCAGGGTCGCGCTGGGCACGTTCAGCGATGGTGTGCTTGTAGCTACGGGTTAACGCCATGCTGGTTACCTCTTTTGTTTCAATTTCTTGTCACGCTGATGCTCATTGATCAGCGACTTAACGATTTTGATATCGCGCTTTTGACTGGACTTGTCCCCGCCACCGAACAGGATGATTAATCGTAGGCCTTCCTGTATCAGATAGATTCGCAGGCCTGGCCCCCAATCGATGCGGTATTCACCGAACCCGTCGCACCACTTGATGTTGCTGGTGTTGCCCATTTCAAGTCGTACCAGAGCGGTCGTAACTCTGGTTGCCGCCGGCACACTCAAGGATGAAAACCACTCATCGAACGGGCTGGACAGGTTGTCACGTCGGTATTCTTCAATCTCGATCATTCGCCGTCCTGAAGGTAACAAATAGGTTACTTATCAAGCAAGCGAGAGATCCTGACTTATCGAATGAAATTTGCCAACGCGATGAGTGTTTCTTCAGGCGACAAGAGTTCACGGTCTACATGAGCCAACACCGGCCGCTTCAACACCAACACCGGCACCCCACATTCCCGCGCCACTTCCAGCTTCGGTTCGGTGGCGGTGCTGCCGCTGTTCTTGCTGATCAGCACATCAATCCGGCGTCGTTCGAATAACGCCCGCTCATCCTCGATCAGAAACGGCCCGCGTGCGCCGATCACTTCACAGCGCTCGTTGCCCGGGTACACGTCCAGCGCGCGCAATGTCCAGAACTGGTCGGCGGGGATTTCATCGAGATGCTGCAAGGGTTCGCGACCCAAGGTGAACAGCGGGCGCTTGAAGGGCTTCAACACTTGGATCAGCTCAGCCCAGTCAGACACTTCGCGCCAATCATCCCCGGCCTGCGGCTGCCACGCCGGACGTCGCAATGCCCAGCACGGCACAGCGCACAACCGTGCAGCCCGGGCTGCGTTGTGGCTGATCTGCGCTGCGTACGGATGGGTGGCATCGAGGATCAGGCTGATGCGTTCATCGCGAACAAACTGCGCCAACCCTTCAGCGCCTCCATAACCGCCGACGCGCACCTGGCAGGTCAGGTCGGTCGGCACGCGGCCCACGCCGGCCAAACTGTAGATATGCTCCGGCCCCAGGGTGCGGGCAATGGCCAGCGCTTCCGTCACGCCGCCCAGCAACAGAATCCTGTTCATAGCGGCTTGATCACTTCCAGCAGCGTGATCGGCAACGCCTGGCGCCAGGTGTCGAACTCGCCCAGTGGCTGCGCCTGGGCGACATGGATGCGGGTCAGTTCGCCGCCGTGCTCGGCGCGCCAGTTCATCAAGGTCATTTCGCTTTGCAGGGTCACGGCGTTGGCGACAAGGCGCCCGCCGGGGCGCAGGTGTTGCCAGCAGGTGTCGAGCACGCCGTCGCGGGTGACGCCGCCGCCGATGAAGATGGCGTCGGGTACCGGCAGGCCGTGCAAGGCGTCCGGGGCTTTGCCGCGAATCAGGTGCAGGCCGGGCACGCCGAGGGCGTCGCGATTGTGTTCGATCAGGCCTTGGCGGCCCGGGTCAGGCTCGATCGCCAGGGCACGGCAGCTGGGATGCGTGCGCATCCATTCGATGCCGATGGAACCGCTGCCCGCGCCCACATCCCACAGCAGTTCGCCGGGCATCGGGGCGAGGCGGGCGAGGGTCATGGCGCGCACATCGCGTTTGGTCAGTTGACCGTCGTGCTGGAACGCCGAGTCCGGCAGGCCTGCCAGGCGCGACAAGGGCGGCGTGTCGCTGCAGGCCAGGCAATCGATGGCGACCAGGTTCAGATCGGCAGTGCCGAGGTGATGCCAGTCTGCGGCCAGGCCGTCCAAGCGCCGCTCGTTCGCGCCGCCCAAGTGTTCAAACACCGTCAATCGGCTGGGCCCGAACCCTGCCTGCGTCAATAACGCGGCAATCAACGCAGGGCTGCCACCATCATTGCTCAGCACCAGCAAGCGCACACCGCTGGCCAGGTGCGCGTTGATTGCCGCGAAGGGGCGGGACACCACGGACACCGTCACCACGTCCTGCAACGGCCAGCCCAAACGCGCCGCCGCCAGGGACACCGACGACGGCGCCGGTATAACCAGCAGCTCATCCGCCGCAATCTGGCGCGCCAGACTGGCGCCGACGCCATAGAACATCGGGTCACCACTGGCCAATACGCACACAGGCTCCCCACGCCGTGACAACACCGGCTCCAGGGAAAACGGGCTCGGCCACGCCTGGCGCTCGCCACTGATACACAATGGCAACAGGTCCAACTGGCGTTGGCCGCCTATAATCCGCGTAGCGCGCAACAGGGCGTGCCGGGCATTCCTGCCCAGGCCCTTGAAGCCGTCTTCACCGATGCCTACAACCGTCAGCCAGGGCGACATAGCAATTCCTTGAACGACATCCGACGGGCAGGCTTTTCATGCCGCCGGACAAAGCAGGCATAATACCGCGCCTTTACCCGTCAACCGGTAGCCCCGTGAACCCAACGCCCGCTGTAAATACCTTGCGCCCCTCGGCCTGTCCGGGGTTGCTGCGTATTGTCCAGGCGTTGGACGGCGGTATCTGTCGGGTCAAACTGGCCGGTGGTTCGCTTACCGCGGCCCAGGCCAACGCCGTGGCGGATGCTGCCCAGGCGTACGCGGGCGGGGTGATCGAGGCGACCAACCGCGCCAACCTGCAGATTCGCGGGATCGGCGCCGAGCAGGACGCCTTGATCGCAATGCTGCTGGCGGCCGGCCTCGGCCCGAGCAACGCGGCCGGTGATGACGTGCGCAACCTGATGCTCAGCCCCAGCGCCGGCATCGATCCGCAGATGCTGTTCGACACCCGCCCGCTGGCCGCGCAGATTCTCGCCACGTTGGACAGTCATCCGCGTTTTCATCAGTTGTCGGCCAAGTTCGCCGTGCAGCTGGACGGCGGTGAAGCCCTGGCGATGCTCGAGCATCACCATGACCTGTGGCTGTCGGCGTTTGTGCGCGAGGGGCAAACGCTGCTGGCGTTCGGCCTGGCCGGCTGCCCCGGCCTGAATGCGCCCGTGGCGGCCGTGCCGCTGGACCAGGGCCATGCGCTGGTGGTGGCGGTGCTGGAGGCCTTTCTCGACCTGGCGACGCCCGAGCAAACGCGCATGCGTCATCTGGCTGTGGATAAGTTATTGAGCCGCCTGAGCCTGCCGCTGCTGTCGGCCCAGGGCTTCAAACGCCCGGCCGGTGGTGCGTTGCTGCACATCGGAAGTTATCCCCAGCCCCGGAAGAATCAGTTCTACGTCGCGGCAGTCGCGCCTCTGGGCCGTCTGGATTCGCAGATGCTCCAGGGCGCCGCGCAACTGGCCAGCGAGTACGGCGATGGCACGTTGCGCTTCACGCCCTGGCAAGGCGTGCTGCTGCCCAACATTGAACGCCCTGGCGCCGTCACCGACCGCTTGGGGCAACTGGGCTTTCTCTGTTCAATCGAGCAACCCCTTGCGCGCATGATTGCCTGCACCGGTTCCAGCGGTTGCGGCAAGGGCCTGGCCGATACCAAGGCCGACGCAGTGCAATTGGCCACCCTGCAACCCGGCGTGGAGGTGCACCTGTCCGGTTGCCCGCGCTCCTGCGCCGCCGCGCACACCGCGCCGGTCACCTTGCTGGCGGTGAGTCCCGGCCATTACGACCTCTATTTTCGCGACGCCGCCCATCCAGGTTTTGGCCGGCTGCACGCGCGCACTCTTTCCATTGAAGCGGCGGGCGCCCTGTTACGCGCTCGCCCACGGAGCAACATCGATGATTGATTACATCCGCGACGGTCAGGAGATCTATCGCAACTCCTTCGCCATTATTCGCGCGGAAGCCAACCTGGACCGCATCCCGGCCGATCTGGAAAAACTTGCGGTGCGGGTGATTCATGCCTGCGGCATGGTCGAGGCGATCGACGGCCTGCAATTCTCCGAAGGCGCGGGCAAGGCCGGGCGCGATGCGCTCGCGGCGGGCGCACCGATTTTATGCGATGCGCGGATGGTCTCCGAAGGCGTGACCCGCGCGCGCCTGCCGGCCAATAACGCGGTGATCTGCACCCTGCGTGATGACGGCGTGCCTGAGCTGGCGCGGGAGTTGGGCAACACCCGTTCCGCTGCCGCCCTGGAACTGTGGCGTCCGCACCTGGCAGGCAGCGTGGTGGTGATCGGCAACGCGCCGACCGCCTTGTTCTACCTGCTGGAAATGCTCGACGCCGGCGCGCCGAAACCGGCGTTGATCCTCGGCTTCCCGGTGGGCTTTGTCGGCGCCGCCGAATCCAAGGCGATGCTTGCCGCCGACAGCCGTGGCGTGCCGTTCGTGATCATGCAGGGCCGTCTGGGCGGCAGTGCCATGGCCGCCGCCGCCGTCAATGCGCTCGCCACGGAGGTCGAATAATGCACCCACGCGGACGTCTGATCGGCCTGGGCGTAGGCCCCGGCGACCCGGAGCTGATCACCCTCAAGGCCCTGCGCCTGCTGCGCGAGTCGCCCGTGGTGGCGTACTTCGTGGCCAAGGGCAAGAAGGGCAATGCGTTCGGCATCATCGAGGACCATCTGGTGCCGCAACAAACCCTGATGCCCCTGGTGTACCCGGTGACCACCGAGGCGCTGCCGGCGCCGCTGTCCTATGAGCAAGTGATCAGCGACTTCTACGACACCGCCAGCGTCGATGTGGCGGCGCACCTGGATGCGGGCCGCGATGTGGCGGTGATCTGTGAAGGCGACCCGTTCTTCTACGGCTCCTATATGTACCTGCATGACCGCCTTGCCGAGCGCTATGAAGCGCAGGTCATCCCGGGCGTGTGTTCGATGCTGGGCGGCGCTTCGGTGTTGGGTGCGCCGCTGGTGTATCGCAACCAGAGCCTGTCGGTGCTGTCGGGGGTGTTGCCGCACGACGACCTCAAGCGCCGGCTGGCGGACGCTGACGCGGCGGTGATCATGAAGTTGGGGCGCAACTTCCACAAGGTGCGCCAAGTGTTGGAGGAACTCGGTCTGGCCGGGCGTGCGCTGTACGTGGAACGCGCCACCATGGCCAATCAGAAAATCGTGCCGCTGGACCAGGTGGAGCCGATGTCGTCACCATATTTTTCCTTGATCATCGTGCCCGGTGAACGGTGGCAAGGTTGATGAGCCCGGCGATTGTCATTCTGGGCCAGGGCAGCCTGGCGACTGCGCGCAGGATCCAGCAGCTTTACCCGGCGGCGCAGATCCATGGCCTGACCGGTCGGGTCGACGGCGCGGACCAGGTCTACAGCGAATTCGGCGCCACACTGCGCCAGCTCTACCAACAGGGAACACCGCTGATTGCGCTGTGCGCCGCCGGCATCGTCATCCGTACCCTCGCGCCGCTGCTGCTCGAAAAAGGTGAGGAGCCGGCCGTGCTGGCCGTTGCCGAAGACGGCAGCGCCGTGGTGCCCCTGCTGGGCGGGCTGGGCGGTGTGAATGTGATGGCGCGGGAGATTGCCGCCGCGTTGGGTGTGGCGGCGGCGATCACCACCAGCGGCGAGTTGCGCTTTGGCACCTGCCTGCTCAACCCGCCCAGGGGCTATGAGTTGGCGGACCTGGAGTTGGGCAAGCGCTTCGTCTCGGACCTGCTCGCCGGTGAAAGCGTGCGCATTGAAGGCGCGGCGCCCTGGCTGGCGCAGGCCAACTTGCCGCAGGCCGCGCACGCTCGCCTGGCGATACATGTGGGCAGTGCCGAGCGCGTGCCGGCCGCCAACGAATTAGTGATTTATCCGAAAACCGTCTGCGCCACCTGCAAGCCGGGCGCGCACCTGGCCGCACGTGTGCGCACCGCCTTGCATGAGGCAGGCATTGCCGTGCAGTCGCTGGCGTGCCTGCTTGCCAGCGACCTGCAGATGGCCGAAGCGTCGCTGCATGAGGCTGCGCTGGAACTGCGCGTACCGCTGCGGTTTGACAAGGTCGAGCCGCCGGCGGACATCACCCTCAGCGTCGCCGAACAGCCGTTGGACGTGTCACAGGTCGGTCGCCCACGCGGGCGCCTTGCCGTGATCGGGCTCGGCCCGGGCGCCGCTGAATTGATGGTGCCGGCGGTCAAGGCCGAGTTGGCGCGCTGCACCGATGTGCTGGGCTACGAAACCTACGTGCGCATGGCCGGGCCGTTCCGTGATGATCAGGTGCAGCACTGCACGGACAACCGCGAAGAAATGCAGCGCGCCCGGCACGCCTTCGAGCTGGCCGCCCAAGGGCGCTCGGTGGTGGTGGTGTCGTCCGGCGACCCGGGTGTGTTCGCCATGGCCGCTGCGGTGATCGAGGCGTTGCATGAGTCCAGCGACCCGGCCTGGCACCAGGTCGACCTGCAAATCCTGCCGGGCGTCTCGGCGTCCCTGGCCACCGCTGCCCAGGCCGGGGCGCCGCTGGGGCATGACTTCTGTGTGATGTCGCTGTCGGACAACCTCAAGCCGTGGTCGATCATCGAAAAGCGTCTGGACCTCGCGTCCCAGGCCGACCTGGCCCTGGCGTTCTACAACCCGATTTCCCGTGCGCGGCCGTGGCAACTGGGGCGTGCGCTGGAGATCGTCGCCCAGCACCGCACCCCTGAAACGCCGGTGGTGCTGGGCCGCGATATCGGTCGCCCGGGCCAGACGCTGCGCGTCACCACCCTGGGGCAACTCACCCCGGACCAGGTGGACATGCGCACCATGGTGCTGATCGGCTCGTCCACCACCTGCACCTTTGCGCGTGCCGGTGGCGGTGAGTGGGTGTACACCCCGCGCTGGTACGGCGATAAACCCGCCGGCTGAAAACAGCTCGGCAGTGGCCCGAAAGCTCCGAATGACTCCAGGATTTTTCTGTTGTCGTTCGGGGCTTTTTCTTTTTTTCACGACGAAACCACGAGGCTCATCGTGCATGCCGCGTTATTGCGGGTCGGCGCGTTTTGCCGGGCCGCGCCAAGGGATGTTTGTTGCCTGGAAAGCCCGTCGGCGAGTGGACTAGTGTGGTTACAAGCCCCGAGTCGGGGTGTACGTGGAGAATTGGGAAATGGAGCGACACCACAGAAGGATCAACAGTACAAAACGGCGCAAGCTGATTGCCGCCTACAAATTGCCGGGCGCGCCGGGCACGCCCGCGACGTTACCGCTGGACACCGAAGATGACTGCAATGCGGCGGTGGTCAACAACGGTGTGATTTCCTTTGCCGAGGGGCTGTCCGGGCTTAACCGCGAATACATCCGTAAAAGCTACCTGCTGGCCAGCAGTTACGTGAGCGATGTATTGAAGGTGCATCGGGGCACCGAGGCCTGGTACGACGAATTCATCAAAGTGATGGTCAGCCTCGGCTGGCTGCCGGTGCGCAGCAGCTTCGAGCGCGTCTCGCGCGCGGGCAGGGGGCTGACGGTGCAACTGACGGCGCTGAATATCATCGGCGCAATGCTCGCCTCGATGTCCATGTCGGGGCCGTTGCTCAGCCTGCTGCCGAAACTGGCCGCCGATGCGCTGGAGACCTTGAAGCAACTGCCGGCATCTTTCGATTTGTTCAAACGCAACAGCAGCGTGCACCAGGGCGGTGACTTCGGCGTGGCGTCCTGCGCTGAAACCAATGGCGAAGTGATGATGGTCCTGGTGACCTACAGCAGCCATGGCGTGAGCAAGCAGGTGGGGTTGCCGTTCCTTGAATGGGACAGCTCATCGTTCGAGGCCTTCAGCGGGCAGACCTGCCTGGTGCTCAACACCTCGGTGGTCAATGAACAGACCCTGCAACTGATGCGCGACAGTGCGGGTGACAACGTGCAGTCGGCCATCGCCAAATACCGGATCTAGGTCACCAGATAGCCACGGACCCCGGTAAAGATAATTTGCGCGGCCAGGGCGCACACGAACAAGCCCATCAACCGGCTGACAATCTGCAAGCCCTGGTCGCCAAGAATGCGTTCGATCCGATTGGACAGGTACAGCACCACCCCCACCGTGAGACTGGCCAGGGCGATGCTGAGGATGGCGGTGAGCTTGTCGTCCCAATGGGGCTGGCTCACCCCCATTACCAGCAATGCACCGATGGTGCCGGGGCCGACCGTGAGCGGGATGGTCAGCGGTACGATGGTCACGTCCTGCTGCACGTTATCGGTTTGCACCGCCGATTTGCCTTGGGCCATGCCCAGGGCGGAGATAAACAGCACGCTGCCGGCGCCGATGCGGAACGCGTCCACGGTGATGCCGAACACACTGAAAATGACCCGGCCGAACAGGTACAGCAGCACGCTCGACACCAGCGTCGCCAACGCGACTTTCCAGGCCAGGCGCCGCCGCTCCTTGCTGGAATAGCCGCGGGTCAGGCTGATAAAGCAGGACAGCACGAAGAACGGGCTGTAGAGCACCAGCATCTTCAGGTAAACGCTGAATAACACGTGGAGCATGGGGGGACTCGCGGGCGGTGGAAGTGTGGAGGAGTCTATCAGGCGACGCGCGTCAAATGTGGGAGGGGGCTTGCCCCCGATTGCGGAGTGTCAGCAGATACATCTGTGGCTGACCCACCGCTATCGGGGGCAAGCCCCCTCCCACATTTGATTGGATTTCAATCAGGACGGCGCGTGTTCCGGGCGTTGCTGGCGCTGCACAACCCAGTAATCCACCAGCTCGCGCAGCTGTGACAGTTCCACCGGCTTGGCCATATGCCCGTCCATCCCCGCCTGGCGCGCGCGTTCTTTATGTTCCGAGAGAATATGCGCCGTGAGCGCCACCACCGGCGTGCGCACACGTTGATGGCTGACCTCCCACGCGCGCAGCTGCTGGGTGGCGGAGAAACCATCGAGGATCGGCATTTCACAGTCCATCAGCACCAGGTCATAGCGCTGGGCTTTCATCGCCTCCAACGCTTCTTCGCCGTTGCTGGCGGTATCCGGGTTGAGGTTGAGCTTGCCGAGCATGCCGCGTATCACTTTGGTGGAGATACTGTTGTCCTCGGCCACCAGGATGCGGAAGTCGCTGGGCACGGTAATGGCTGCCGGCGCGGCGGGAGCGAGGCGAGGGTGGGGGGCGCCTTTGCTGCGCTGGGTCAGTTCGTCGGCCAGGGTGGTCTTGAGCGTATAACCGGCCACCGGCTTGGCGAGGATGCGCTTGATCCCGCAGTTGCGCGCGATGATCTTGCTCGGCGCGTTGCTGATGCCGGTGAGCATGATCAGCAGGATATCGTGGTTCAGGCTCGGGTCTTCCTTGATCTTGGCCGCCAGTTGCATGCCGGTCATGCCGGGCATGTTCTGGTCCAGCAACACCACGTCGAAGTAATCGCGCAGGTGCGCCTTGGTGCGCAGCAGGGCCAGGGCCTCTTTGCCCGAAGCCACGGCGCTGACGTTCAGGCCCCAGGCCGAGCATTGCTGCAGCAGTACCTTGCGGCAGGTGTCGTTGTCGTCCACCACCAGTACCCGTGCGTCCTTGAGCGGGCCGTCGAGATCGGAGGTCGGGTGTTCGAGGCGTTCGGGGTCCAACGGCAGGGTCAGCCACAGGGTGCTGCCCTGGTGACTGCCGCTCTTGACGCCGAATTCGCCGTTCATCAACAGGATCAACTGGCGTGCGATCACCAGGCCCAGGTGGCCGCTCAAGCGTGTGGCCGAGAGGAAGTTCTTGCTGTGCAGTTCGCTGTGCATCAGGGCGTCGCGCTCGGCGGCGTCCATGGGCACGCCGCTGTCTTGCACGGCAATGCGCAGGCGTGGCTGGGTGCTGCGCTCGTCGAGGGCAACGACGATCAGCACCTCGCCCTCGTCGGTTTTATGCAGGGCGTTTTCCAGCAGGCTCAACAGCGCCTGGCGCAGGCGTGTCGGGTCACCGCTGATCACGCGCGGCACCTGGGGCTGGATAAAGCTGATCAGCTCGACATTCTGCTGCTCGGCCTTGGCGCGGAAGATGCTCAGGCAGTCGTCGATCAGCGCGTTGAGGTCGAACTGCACATCATCGAGTTCGATCTGCCCCGATTCGAGCTTGGAGATGTCGAGGATTTCGTTGATCAGCGTGAGCAATTCGTTGCCGGCGCTGTGAATGGTCTGCACGTAGTCGCGTTGTTTCACCGACAACGGCGTGCCCAGCAGCAACTCGGTCATGCCCAGCACGCCGTTCATGGGGGTGCGGATTTCGTGGCTGATCTTCGCCAGGAACTCGGCCTTGGCCGCGATTTCGGCATTGCTCGCGGCCAGGTCGCGGCTGAGGCTGAAGCGCGTTTCAACAATGGCGCGCTGGCGTTCGCCGAGGGCCAGGCTCATCAGCAGGCCGCTGATGCAGATGAAACTCAGCAGGGTGATGATCAGGCCTTGCGGTGCCAACAACGTGAGGCCGAGCAGGGCGGGAAGAATGATCAGCGTGCCGATGTTGAACACCACCATCCCCGCCACGAACAGGCGCGCCGGACGATAGCCCCGTTGCCAGTGATAGGCCGATACAAACAGCATGCTCAGGCCGGCCAGCGCCACCAGGGCATAGGTGATGATGTTCAGCGGCAGGGTGTTGACGAACAACAGCAGCAGGCCACACAGCACGATCACCAATATGTCGGCCATCAACAGTTTGTTCAGCGGGTGCGGGCCCAGCGGCATGAAGAAGCGATAGGCAAACATCAGCCCGCACGGCGCGGTCAGCAGCAGGGCGAGGTAGGCGCCGGGGGTCTGGATCGCGTGCCAGTTGGGCAGCCACGGCCCCACCACGTTGAGCAACAGCGCCAGGCTGAGCATCAGCAGGAACTCACACGCGGCCAGCCACAGGCTGCTGCGCGAGCGGTGGTAGGCGAAGCGCGTGAGGTTATGCAGGATCAGCATCAGCAGGACGCCGAACAGCAAGCCGTAGACCAGCGTCTGGTTCTGGTTGGCGGCGGCGAGTACGGCGGGTTCCAGGGTGATATAGGGGCGCAGCTCGTGTTCCGACACCAGGCGCAGGTAAACCTCGAGCGGGCGCTGGCTCTGTGGCATCGGCAGCATGAAGTCACTGCTGGGCAGCGGGCGCTCGGCCTGGGGTTGGCGCGTGCCGGTGGTCTGCTGCTCCACCAGGCTGTTGCCGTCCAGCACATACAGGCTCAGGCTCGACAAGTCCGGGGCGAACACCCGCAGCACCTGTTCATGCTTGCCGGGTTGCAGCTTGAAGCGTACCCACAACGCACCGTCCGGCGGCGCGGCAGTAATCCGGTCCAGTTCGATGGGGCTGAATTGATTGGTGTAGCGCGAGGAACGGATGTCGCTCAGTTGCAGGTCGGCCTGATCATCGAGCAAGACTGCCCAACCACTGCCTTGCGCCGCGGCTTGAGCCGGGACCAGGCAGAGCAGGGTCAGCAGACTGACGGTAAAACCTAAGGCGATCCTGAGCCAGCGCACGGCGAAGTCCCTTCGTAGGTGAATGCACGGGTTAACTATGCGCGGGGCGGCATGAGTACGGCAAGGGCCAGAGGCCCTTACCTACCCGAACGGATAGCTACTCAGTGGTTCTCGCCGCGTTCACGGGCAATGGCGCGGTAACCGATATCAGTGCGGTAGAAGCAGCCTTTCCAGTCGATTTTCGCGGCCAACTTGTACGCTTGCTGCTGCGCGGCGTCGACGCTGGCGCCCATCGCGGTGGCGCACAGCACGCGGCCACCGGCGGTGACGACCTTGCCGTTCTGCAGCGCAGTGCCGGCATGAAACACTTTGCCTTCCAGCGCAGCCGCGGCGTCCAGGCCTTCAATCACATCGCCCTTGGCGTAATCGGCAGGGTAACCGCCGGCCGCGAGCACGATGCCGACGCTCGGGCGTGGGTCCCACTGTGCTTCGACCTTGTCCAGGGCCTGGGCCAGCGCGGCTTCCACCAGCAGCACCAGGCTCGATTGCAGGCGCAGCATCACCGGTTGGGTTTCCGGGTCGCCGAAGCGGCAGTTGAACTCGATGACTTTCGGGTTGCCGGCTTTGTCGATCATCAGGCCGGCGTAGAGGAAACCGGTGTAGACGTTGCCTTCGTCGGCCATGCCGCGCACGGTCGGCCAGATCACCAGGTCCATGACGCGCTGGTGCACCTGGGCGGTGACCACCGGCGCCGGGGAATAAGCGCCCATGCCGCCGGTGTTCGGGCCGCTGTCGCCGTTGCCGACGCGCTTGTGGTCCTGACTGGTGGCCATCGGCAAGACGTTCTTGCCGTCGACCATCACGATGAAGCTGGCTTCTTCGCCGTCGAGGAATTCCTCGATGACCACGCGCGAACCGGCATCACCAAAGGCGTTACCGGCGAGCATGTCGCGTACGGCGTCCTCGGCTTCCTGCAGGGTCATGGCGACGATCACGCCTTTACCGGCGGCCAGGCCGTCGGCCTTGATCACGATCGGCGCACCTTTTTCACGCAGGTAAGCCAGGGCCGGCTCGATCTCGGTGAAGTTCTGGTAGTCGGCTGTCGGGATCTTGTGGCGCGCCAGGAAGTCCTTGGTGAAGGCTTTCGAGCCTTCCAGTTGAGCGGCGCCGGCGGTCGGGCCGAAGCAATCCAGGCCACGGCTGCGGAACAGGTCGACGACGCCGGCAACCAATGGGACTTCCGGACCGACGATGGTCAGGGAGACGTTCTTTTCGGCAAAGTCCGCCAGTTGCTCAAGCGCCAGTACGTCGATGGCGACGTTTTCGCACTTGGCTTCAATGGCGGTACCGGCGTTGCCGGGCGCAACGAAGACTTTCTGCACACGGGGGTCCTGGGCAACTTTCCAGGCCAGGGCGTGTTCACGGCCACCGCTGCCAATGATCAAAACATTCATTTCAAAAACCTCTGGGAAACGCTGTGCTTCACTGTAGGAGCGAGCTTGCTCGCGAAGATCGTCAACGATAACGGGGGAAACCTGACCCCCGTGGCGCTCTCGGGCTTTTCGCGAGCAAGCTCGCTCCTACAGTAGGAAGCAGTGGTGTTTAGTGGCGGAAGTGGCGCATGCCGGTGAAGACCATCGCAATGCCGGCTTCATCAGCGGCGGCGATCACTTCAGCATCACGCATCGAACCACCCGGTTGGATCACGGCGGTCACGCCGGCTTTCGCGGCATTGTCCAGGCCATCACGGAACGGGAAGAACGCATCGGACGCCATCACCGAGCCCACCACCTGCAAACCGGCGTGTTCGGCCTTGATCGCGGCGATACGCGCCGAGTTCACACGGCTCATCTGGCCGGCGCCGACACCGATGGTCTGGCGGTTCTTGGCGTAGACGATGGCGTTGGATTTGACGTACTTGGCCACTTTCCAGGCGAAGATCAGGTCGTTGATCTCTTGCTCGGTGGGCGCGCGTTTGGTCACCACTTTCAGGTCTTCGCTGCCGATCATGCCGATGTCGCGGCTCTGTACCAGCAGGCCGCCATTGACGCGCTTGTAGTCCCAGGCAGCGGCGCGGTCAGCCGACCATTCACCGCAGGCCAGCAGGCGCACATTGGCTTTGGCCGCGACGATGGCGCGCGCCTCTTCGCTGACGCTTGGCGCGATGATCACTTCGACGAACTGGCGCTCGACGATCGCCTTGGCGGTCTCGGCATCCAGTTCGCGGTTGAAGGCGATGATGCCGCCGAACGCCGATTCGGTGTCGGTGGCGTAGGCCAGCTCGTAGGCCTGGCGGATCCCGCCTTCAGCGTCCGGGCTCACCGCCACGCCGCACGGGTTGGCGTGCTTGACGATCACGCAGGCCGGCTTGACGAAGCTCTTCACGCATTCCAGCGCGGCGTCGGTGTCGGCCACGTTGTTGTAGGACAGCTCTTTGCCTTGCAGCTGGGTCGCAGTGGCAATGCCGACTTCGGCCGGGTTTGCCTCCACGTAGAACGCCGCGCTCTGGTGCGGGTTCTCGCCGTAGCGCATTTCCTGGGCCTTGATGAACTGGCTGTTGAAGGTGCGCGGGAACTGGCTGCGGCCTTCTGTGCTCAAGGTCTCGGCCGCCTGGTTAACGGTGCCCATGTAGTTGGCGATCATGCCGTCGTAGGCGGCGGTGTGTTCGAATGCCTTGAGCATCAGGTCGAAACGCTGGGCGTAGGTCAGGCCACCGGCTTTCAGGTTCTCCAGGACGTTGGCGTAGTCGCTGGCATTGACCACGATGGCCACGTCTTTATGGTTCTTGGCGGCCGAGCGGACCATGGTCGGGCCGCCGATATCGATGTTTTCGATGGCGGTCGGCAGGTCGCAACCTGGCTTGTTGATGGTGGCTTCGAAGGGGTAGAGGTTGACGGCGACCAGGTCGATCGGCTTGATGCCGTGCTCGTTCATGATGGCGTCGTCGATACCGCGACGGCCGAGGATGCCGCCGTGAATTTTCGGGTGCAGGGTTTTGACCCGACCGTCCATCATTTCCGCGAAACCGGTGTAGTCCGCGACTTCTACTGCGGCCACGCCGTTGTCCTGCAGCAGTTTGAAGGTCCCGCCCGTGGAGAGGATTTCCACGCCCAGGGCTTCCAGCTCCCGGGCAAATTCGAGGATCCCGGTCTTGTCGGAAACACTGATCAAGGCGCGGCGGATCGGCAGGCGGGTAGTCTGGTCGGTCATTTCAATTTCCATCAAAAGCAAAGGAGTCAGCAAAAAAGGCGACCGTTTTTACGCGGGCGCCTTTCTGGTTTGATTGAATGCTTACAGCAAATCGTACTGCTTGAGCTTTTTGCGCAAGGTCCCACGATTGAGGCCCAGCAGCTCACTGGCTTTGGTCTGGTTGCCCTTGACGTAGTTCATCACGCTTTCGAGCAGGGGCGCCTCGACTTCGGAGAGCACCAGGTTGTACACGTCCGTGACGGAAGCACCCTCGAGGTGGGCGAAATAATTGTGCAGCGCCTTCTCGACACTCCCGCGAAGGGTCTGGCCTTCTTCGCTCGGCGTGTTGAGGTGCTGTTTCAAATTGACGTTGTCGCTCACGGGTGCTGTTCCACTCACTAAAGTCTCGGTCATCAAGGTCATGCGGCCACCCCTTCTCCATCCCCTGTTGCCAGGCTCTTGTCACGTTCGGCGAAGAATTCACGAACGATGGCGACCTGTGCCTGCGTTTCATCCAAACGATTGAACTGAGCGCGCAATTCCTTGGCGCCCGGCAAGGTGGCGAGGTACCAGCCGACATGCTTGCGAGCAATACGTACGCCCATCACGTCCCCATAGAAGGCGTGCAGGGCGGCCAGATGCTCCAGCAGAATACGTTCCACCTCGGTCAGTCCCGGTGCCGGCAACACGTCGCCGGTACGCAGGAAATGCTCGATTTCACGGAAAATCCATGGCCGCCCCTGGGCGGCCCGGCCGATCAACAAGCCGTCGGCACCGGTGGCGTGCAGCACGCGCCGGGCTTTTTCGGCTGAATCGATATCGCCATTGGCAAACACCGGCATCGACACGGCCTGCTTGATCGCGGCAACCGTGTCGTACTCGGCTTCCCCGGTATAAAGGTCGGCGCGGGTGCGGCCATGCACCGCCAGCGCTGCAATACCCGCCTGTTCGGCGATCTTCGCCACCGTCAGGCCATTCTTGTTGCCCCGGTCCCAACCGGTACGAATCTTCAGGGTCACCGGCACATCGACTGCGGCGACAACGGCCTGCAGGATCTCGGCAACCAACTGCTCATCTTTCAACAGGGCGGAACCGGCGGCCTTGTTGCAGACCTTCTTGGCCGGGCAGCCCATGTTGATATCAATGATCTGCGCGCCCAGCTCCACATTGGCCCTGGCCGCATCCGCCAGCATCTGCGCATCTCCCCCGGCGATCTGCACCGAGCGCGGCTCGGGATCACCTTCGTGGATCATGCGCATCCGCGACTTGCGGGTGTTCCACAAACTCATGTCGCTGGTGACCATTTCAGAGACTACTAGACCCGCGCCCAAACGTTTGCAGAGCTGACGAAAGGGCTGGTCCGTGACGCCCGCCATCGGGGCGAGGATCAAGCCGTTGTGCAATGTATATGGGCCGATGCGTACCGCCGACATAGGACTTCCCTGTTGTGGGGCCGGATCATTAGAGTTCGAAAAAGGGTTGGCATGATACCCGCTCTCGATGACTGGATAAAGGCTGAATTGGATAAAATCTGAACAGTTATTTTTTTATCGCCATCGGTTTGGTTGACGCCGGTGCAGTCAATAATCCGTCGTCAAACCACGGTTGCGGCGTGGCTTCATTCGGGCGAATGGAAGGTCAGGCTGTAATTCACGGCTTTGTTGCCGGGGTCGAGGATGTCCAGGGAGATGTGGATCGGCACCTGCGACGGCATTTCGCTGACCCCGGCCAATTCGCCGCTGAGGTATTCGGCGGGCTTGAAGCGCCGACTGGCGATCAGGCCGCCGTTGAGGTCGGCAAAGCGCAGTTCCAGCAGCGGGAAGGGCTGGGAGAAGGTTGCGCGGTTGTAGATGATCGCATCCACCACAAGGGCCCCGGCGAACTCCGGGTGGCTGCGCACCACCAGGTTGCTGCTCTTGATATGGGCGATGTCGACCCGCGATGGCACGCTGCAGCCCAAGGACGGGCACAGTTGCTGGAACCACGGGCGGTAGGTGTCCTGGCGGGCCAGTTCGTCGAATTGGTAGGCGATGTACTGGCCTGCCAGGCCGGCGGCAGCCAGCAGTACCAGCACGATCCAGATCAGGCGGCGACCCCAGCCTGACGCGCGCTTGTGCGCATACAGGTGCAGCGGATCGTCTTCCAGTTCCTGGAACAGGTCGTCGTGGGCGCTGGAATCGGCGCGCACTCGCTTGCGCCGCGATTGCGCACGCTCGTCGACTGCGTTCGCCGCCGGGGTCAGGGGTGTGAACGGTGGGTCCGGATCATCATCGTCGGGCGGGGTCTCACGCAGTGGCGGCTCGTCGTCGATATCGTCGGTGTGAAAGGACATGGACGGTTCGGTGCGGGCGCTCGGCGCAGATTCCGCTTCGGCGGGCAGGTCGCGTTCCTGCGGCGGCTCGCTGAACAGACTGGCGGCCCATTTTTCTTCCTCGGCCTTGACCGTATGGCGGCTGGCGCTGAGGGCGTCGTCCTTGTGCCGACGGTCGGCCCCCGGCTGGCGCCGTTCTGCGCCGACGGGCTGGGTGTGCTGAATCTCGCGGCGCTCGAGTTTGGCCAGCTCTTCGTCCAGGTCCAGGTTGTCCAGGTCCAGTTCTTCGGCCGTCCACTGCTTCTGGCTGATGGCGCGTGGGGCTTCGGCGGCAGGCTCAAGCACCGGGGCGTGGTCGGGAGCATAGTCAGGAGCTTGGTCAGGAGCGTGGCCAGGTTGCATTTGCGCCCGTTGCTCCAGCAACTGGCGAGCGGCATTGAACACTTGCAGGCACGAGCCGCAGCGCACCACGCCGCGGGCCACGTTCAACTGAGCGTGGCTGACGCGAAAGCGCGACTGGCAATGCGGGCACTGGGTGACGAAACTGTCGGTCATGCGGCCATCCGATTCAGGCAAGCGCTCATTCTAGCGCCGACGTCCACTGATGCGCACCCAACCGTCACGGTTGGCGATGGGGTCCAGCTCGAAATCCCTGGCGTAGGCGGCAGCGACCTCTTCGCCCTGCTCGGCGAGGATGCCCGACAGCGCCAGGCGCCCGCCCGGCTTGACCAGGCTCGACAACTGCGGCGCCAGTGACACCAGCGGCCCGGCGAGAATATTGGCGACCAGCACGTCGGCCTGTACCTGCGGCAAGTCCTCAGGCAGATAGAGTGGGAATTTGCCTTCAGGAATGTGGTTGCGCCCGGCGTTATCGCGGGAAGCTTCCAGTGCTTGCACGTCGATATCGGTGCCCACGGCTTCGTTGGCGCCCAGCAGCAGGGCGGCGATCGCCAGGATCCCCGAGCCGCAGCCGAAGTCGAGCACGTTGCAGTCGGTCAGGTCCTGGCCGTCCAGCCATTCCAGGCACAGCGCGGTGGTGGGGTGAGTGCCGGTGCCGAACGCCAGGCCCGGGTCCAGCAACAGATTGACGGCCTCCGGCTCGGGTGCGGCGTGCCAGCTCGGTACGATCCACAGGCGCTGGCCGAAGCGCATGGGCTGGAAGTTATCCATCCAGCTGCGTTCCCAGTCCTGGTCTTCGATCACTTCGCTGTGATGCTCGGGCAGCGGGCCGCCGGTGAGCAATTCCATATGCGCCAGCACGGCGGCGGCATCGGTGCCGTCTTCGAACAGGGCCAGCAGATGGGTGTGGGACCACAGCGGGGTGGTGTTGAGTTCCGGTTCGAAGATCGGCTGGTCTTCGGCATCCATGAAAGTCACCGACACGGCGCCGACTTCGAGGAAAGCGTCTTCGTAGGTTTCGGCTTGTTCCGGGCTGATGGCGAGACGAACTTGCAGCCAAGGCATGGCGGGCACCTTTGAAAAAAATGAGTGTGCAGCGCGTAGGCCGCGAAAGCGCGCAAGTTTACGCGAGCGAACGGCAGAAGACGACATTACTGAATGAATGCGGAGCAAATGTGGGAGGGGGCTTGCCCCCGATTGCAGTGTGTCAGTCTCAATATCTGTAACTGATCCACCGCTATCGGGGGCAAGCCCCCTCCCACATTTGGACTGTGTATGGCCTGAAAGTTGGGGTGCAGAAACAACAAAACCGCCCGAAGGCGGCTTTGTTGGGTGGAGCGCTTACTGGTTGGCCAGCTTGTGTTCCAGGTAGTGAATGTTCACACCCCCTTCGCAGAAGCCTTCATCACGAACCAGGTCCCGATGCAGCGGGATGTTGGTCTTGATGCCGTCGACCACGATTTCGTCCAGGGCGTTGCGCATGCGGGCCATGGCCTCGTCGCGGGTCGCGCCCCAGGTGATCAGCTTGCCGATCAGCGAGTCGTAGTTGGACGGAACCTTGTAGCCGCTGTACAGGTGCGAATCCACACGTACGCCGTTGCCGCCGGGCGCGTGGAAATGCTTGACCAGGCCAGGGCTCGGCATGAAGGTTTGCGGGTCTTCGGCGTTGATCCGGCACTCCAGGGAGTGGCCGTGGATCTTCACGTCGTCCTGGGTGAAGGACAGCACGTTGCCGGCGGCGATGCTGAGCATCTCCTTGACGATGTCGATACCGGTGACCATCTCCGACACCGGATGCTCTACCTGCACACGAGTGTTCATCTCGATGAAGTAGAAACGGCCGTTCTCGTAGAGGAACTCGAAGGTACCGGCGCCACGGTAGTTGATGTCGATGCACGCCTTGACGCAGCGCGCCAGGACTTCTTCGCGAGCCTTTTCGTCCAGACCCGGTGCCGGCGCTTCTTCCAGGACCTTCTGGTGACGACGTTGCAGCGAGCAATCGCGGTCACCCAGGTGGATCGCGTGGCCCTGGCCGTCGGACAGTACCTGCACTTCCACGTGACGTGGGTTGGTCAGGTACTTCTCCAGGTAGACCATCGGGTTGCCGAACCAGGCGCCCGCTTCGGAGCGGGTCTGCTTGGCGGCTTCGATCAGGTCTTCTTCCTTGTGCACCACGCGCATGCCGCGACCACCACCGCCACCGGCGGCCTTGATGATCACCGGGTAACCGACTTCGCGACCAATGCGCAGCGCGGTTTCTTCGTCTTCCGGCAACGGGCCGTCGGAGCCAGGAACGGTTGGCACGCCGGCCGCGATCATGGCGTCCTTGGCCGAAACCTTGTCGCCCATCAGGCGAATGGTTTCGGCTTTAGGGCCGATGAAGGCGAAGCCGGATTTTTCCACCTGTTCGGCGAAATCGGCGTTTTCCGCGAGGAAGCCGTAGCCCGGGTGGATGCCATCAGCGCCGGTCACTTCAGCTGCCGCGATGATGTTCGAGACTTTCAGGTACGAGTTCGTGGCCAGTGGCGGGCCGATGCAGATGCTTTCGTCCGCCAGTTTCACGTGCATCAATTCGGTATCGGCCGTCGAGTAAACAGCGACGGTCTTGATGCCCTCTTCCTTACAGGCGCGCAGGATACGCAGCGCGATCTCGCCGCGGTTGGCGATCAGGACTTTTTGCAGTTTCTTCGCAGGTTTCAACATCGAAGGTGCTCCGCGGTTCAAACGATGGTGAACAGCGGCTGGTCGTACTCAACCGGCTGACCGTTTTCTACCAGGATGGATTCAATGACGCCGGCTTTTTCCGCAGTGATGTGGTTCATCATCTTCATCGCTTCAACGATGCAGATGGTGTCGCCCACTTTCACGGTCTTGCCCACTTCAACGAAGGCCGGCGAGGTCGGTGCCGGGGTGCGGTAGAAGGTACCGACCATTGGCGACTTGACCACGAAACCGTTCAGCTCAGGGGCTGCCGGGGCCGCAGGTGCTGCGGCTGGAGCGGCGGCGGC